>JAISQP010000046.1 GCA_031274115.1 Synergistaceae bacterium | reverse complement strand
GTCGCTTATCCGTTCTTTCGGAGGGTATCCGGAGGGAGTGTCGTACTCCATCCTTATTATGAACCTGACCGTCCCGCTGATAGACCGCGCGACGGCGCCGAAGCCGTTGGGGGAGGCTGAGAAGCATGTCGGGTAGCTCGGGTGCCCCGGAGGGCGCGAAAAAAATAATCAAGCTAGGGTTGGTGCTGTTCACTGTTACCGCGGTGACAGGCCTGATCCTGGGAATAGTGAACGAGATTACCGCCGAGCCCATACGCCGGACCCGCGAGCGTATGAAGAACGAGGCTTTGGCCGGGGCGCTTCCGGAGGCGGAGGAGTTCTCCGTCATTAAACTCAAAGATGGCGCCGGGGGGGTCCTGAAGGAAGTTCAAGAGGGCAAAAGCGGCGGTTCCGTCGTGGGATACTGCATTACGGCGACGCCCTCCGGCTACGCGGGGCCGATCGAGATTGTGGTAGGGATAACCGCACAGGGGAAGCTGAATGCGATTCGGATATTGAGTCAGTCCGAGACGCCGGGTCTTGGAGCTAAGGCGCCGCTTCCAGCTTTTTCTGGGCAGTTCGACGGCAAGGACGCGGAGAGGCTCCAGGTGGTGAAGGGTTCAGCCTCCGGCGGGGACCAGATACAGGCGATTTCCGGAGCGACGATTACATCCAACGCCGTGACGCTGGGAGTGAACGCCGCGCTGGAGTATTGGCGGGACAATCTTAGAGGGGGAGAATGATATGAGCCTTTTGAAGGTGATTAAAAACGGCATAACCAGCGAGAATCCGACGCTTGTGCAGTGCATAGGCCTCTGCCCAACGCTCGCTGTGTCCACGAGCGCTATTAACGGGGTCGGGATGGGAATAGCGGCGACGGCGGTCCTGATAGGCTCCAATATATCGGTGTCGGCGATTCGCAGGTTTGTGCCGGACGAGATAAGGATACCGATTTTTATAGTGGTCATCGCCGGCTTCGTGACGGTGGCGCAGCTCTTGATATCAGGGTTCGCTCCGGCTCTCGACAAGGCCCTCGGCATATTCATACCTCTGATAGTGGTCAACTGCATAATCCTCGCGAGGTCCGAGGCGTTCGCCTTCAAGAACAGCGTGATCGATTCGGCCGCGGACGGACTGGGGATGGGCCTGGGCTTCACTCTTGCCCTCACTCTTCTCGGCGGGGTTCGCGAGCTTCTCGGCAACGGGACTGTCTTCGACATAGTCGTCACCCCTTCCGGCTTTCAGCCCGCGCTGCTGGTGATACTCGCGCCCGGTGGGTTTATAGCGCTCGGTATATTCATGGCCCTCTTCCGCGCCTCGCAGAGCTGGCTGGCCCGCCGCGCCGGAGCGCCTGCGCCGGCGCTCTCCTCGGGCTGCGAGGCGTGCGGCGCGGCGGCGCTGTGCCAGGCGCGCGACGCCGATGTCGAGGGAGGAGCGCTGGCCGGCGCTGAAGGAGGGGGCAAGATATGAACCTTCTCTGGATATTTCTCGGCTCCATTTTTGTCCACAACATCCTGCTCTCGCGCTTCCTCGGGTGCTGTCCTTTTCTCGGGGTTTCGACCAAGAGCGAGACGGCCAAGGGCATGGGCGTGGCGGTCATATTCGTAACCGTCATGGCCGCCGTGATGACCTGGCTCGTGTTCAACCTCGTGCTGACGCCGCTGCATCTCGAGTATCTCTACACGCTTTCGTTCATCCTGGTCATAGCGGCGCTCGTACAGTTCGTGGAGTTAGCGCTCAAGAAGATCAACCCGACTCTCTACAAGTCGCTCGGAATATTCCTGCCGCTCATTACGACGAACTGCGCGGTGCTCGGCGTGGCCGTGATAAATATGAACGAAAAATATTCTTTGGTGGAGTCCGCTGTGAACGCCCTTGGCTCGTCCGCCGGATTTCTGCTCGCCATAATACTCATGGCCGGCATCCGGGAGAAGATCGAGAGCAGCTCCAATATACCGGTGTGCCTTCGCGGTCTGCCGATAGCGCTCATAACGGCCGGCCTCATGTCGATAGCCTTCATGGGTTTCACCGGAATAATAAAGTAGGAAGAGGTCGGGGGGAATTGAGATCATGATTTCTTTTGCTGGGGCGATATATCCGGTCATTATTCTTGGGGTGATGGGGCTCGCTTTTGGAGCGCTCCTCGCGTACGCCTCCATAAAATTTTTCGTCGAAACGGACGAGAGGGTCGCGGGCATCAGGGAGATTCTGCCCGGCGCCAATTGCGGCGGCTGCGGGTATCCCGGCTGCGACGGCTACGCGGAGGGGATAGTCGCTGACGGCGCCAAGACCAACCTGTGCGCGGCGGGCGGTCCTGCGCTCGCGGAGGGTATCGCGCGCATAATGGGCGTCGCAAGCGAGGCGGCCGTGCCCGTCAGGGCCTTCCTGAAGTGCAGCGGCACGCCTGAGGCGTCCAAGCGCAGCGTCGTCTACGAGGGGATAAAGGATTGCAGGTCCGCGGCCATTCTCCCCGGAGGCTCCCCTAACGCCTGCCCGTTCGGCTGCATCGGGTTCGGCACATGCACAAAGGTATGCGTGTTCGGCGCCCTTTCGATTGAAAACGGGCTCGCCTCCGTGGACCCGTTAAAGTGCGTGGGATGCGGCACTTGCGTCGCCACGTGTCCCAAGTCGGTGCTGACGCTGATCCCGAGATCGTCGAACGTTCAGGTAACCTGTAACTCGCGCTGGCGCGGCCCGGACGTGAAAAAAGTCTGCAAGGCGGGCTGCATAGGCTGCGGTCTCTGCGCGAAAGCGTGCCCCGCCGGGGCGATATCGCTGGAGGGAAACCTCGCGTTCGTGAACGCGTCTTTGTGCACGAACTGCGGCGCCTGCGTCGCGAAGTGCCCGGTCAAGTGCGTGGCCTATATTCTCCCAAACCCGGACGAGGCTAGGCAAAGCGCGTAGGGAAGCGTTTTATATCCGGTCGGAGAGTGTTTTTTTGAGCCTGTCGTTCATCTTGTTCGCGACGAAGCCGACCGCCGCTCCGGTCGCGGCTCCGACCGCGAGGATGACTGGCGCGTAGGCCAGGATGGCGGGCTCTGAGGTCAAGGCGACGACCACGGCTATCTGTCCGAGGTTGAAGGCCTCCGCCGAGGCGACGCTGATGGCTTGGACGCTCAGGGTTTCGCGAAATTTACAGTAGAGCGCGATCGAAAGAGGGAGAGAAAGCGCGAGGCCGCCCGCGCTGCATGCGAGCGCGAATGGGTTTCCGGCGAGGAAAAACGATAGACATAGCCTGAGAGCCGCGACCGTGACCGCCTCGCGAGCCCCTAAGAGAAGCAGGGCGAGAAGGGGAAATACGTTGGCCGCTCCGAGCCTGACCCCCGGAAAGGGCAGGGGGAATAACGACTCCGCCGCGCCGACCGCGACAGCGAGCGCGGATAGAAGAGAGACGACCGCGAGGCGCCTAGCGCGTGACCGCATCGATTTCTCCGTCGCGAGGGCTCTTTCCGCCAACCCTCCTGAGCTTTATCACCAGTTTATGCGGAAGACACACTATGGCGCCGCGCTCGGACGTGAGCGGCGCCATCCTGAGGCAGTCCCCGCCCGGGCAGTCCGCCGATATCATGCTGACCGCGTCATTTACGGAGAGCACGTTCACGCCGCCGCCTTCGCGGAGTTCGATCAGCGAGCCCGGCGCGGTCCCGCCGAGACTGACGCTCTCAATGACGGCGCCGTCCGAGACGACTTCGAGGACAAAATTTCCTAACCCGTCATCGCCGCCGCCTCGAGGCAACAAAAGCGACGATCCCGCGCAGGCCGACAAAAAAATCGCCAGAAGAACCAGATAAAGCGCCCTATCTCCGCGTTTCATCGGTTATTTTACCCCCTGCCTCTATCAAGCCGTCGGGACCGCAGACGTAGCGCCGATATCCGCGCTTTTTCCCGCTGTGTCTGGCGCTCGAGCGATCATAGGCGACGAATCCAAGGGCGCCGTTTGCATCCCTTGCGCTTTTCAGACCGTCTGTCGCTATGATTTCGAGTGCGCCGTCTGCGCCGGCCGAGATGAAGACGGCGTCGTTTCCCGGGAGGAAATAGAGCAGTTCGAGTGATTTTTCGACTCCCATCACCATGAAAGCGGTGGAGAGCGCGTCGCCGAACATCGGGCTGTTAGAGGGGACTGTCGCCGAAAGGAGGCTTCCCCCGATCGGGTAGCCTGTTCGGGGATCGAAGATATGCGTGTATCTTTTGCCGTCTATCTCGGCCGAACGCTCGTAAACTCCGGCCGTTATCACC
>JAISQP010000025.1 GCA_031274115.1 Synergistaceae bacterium | reverse complement strand
CAGCCTCCCCCAACGGCTTCGGCGCCGTCGCGCGGTCTATCAGCGGGACGGTCAGGTTCATAATAAGGATGGAGTACGACACTCCCTCCGGATACCCTCCGAAAGAACGGATAAGCGACGTTATCAGGCCGCAGCCGAACGCGAAAATCGCCTGCCCCTTCGCCGTGAGGGGAGAGGTGGCGTAGTCCGTCGCCATAAAGAAAGCGCCGAGCATCAGCCCTCCGGCCAGCACCTCATAGAGGGGTCCGGCGGATCTTCCGAAGACGGCGGACGCCGCGGCGACAGTTGCGATATAGACAACCGGGATCCGCCACGATATCACGCCAGTCGCGATCAGTAAAACGCCTCCGGCGAGCAGCGCGAGCGCCGAAGTCTCTCCGATACAGCCGCCGATCTCTCCAAGAAAGACGCTCTGAAGCGACGGAAGGCTGCCTGCGCTCTCCGCGCTCTTTATTATGGCGAGCGGAGTCGGCCCGGTCACTCCGTGAAGAGTCCACGTCGTCATCGCCACCGGCCAGCATATCAGCATCATCGCCCTGCCAGCCAGAGCCGGGTTCACGATGTTCTGCCCCAGCCCGCCGAAAAACTGCTTGGCTATGATTATCGCGAAGACGCCCCCGCAGGCGGCCATCCAAAGCGGGATAGACGGCGGGAGGTTATACGCCAGAAGCAGGCCGGTCAGCGCCGCTGAGAGGTCGGAGACCGTAACGGGCTGTTTCGTGCATCGCTGCCATATCGCCTCCGCGGCAACGCACGCCGCGACGGACGCCGCCATGACGAGAAGCGCCCTTGTCCCGAAAAAAAACAGACCGGCCGCGCCGGCTGGCGCAAGCGACAGCAATACCAGACCCATTATCTTCCGCGAACTCGTTTTTGCTCTTATGTGGGGCGAACTCGCCACCACCAGCAAATTGTCCATCCCTACGTCACCCCTTCTTCTGCGCCTGTGCTTTTTTGCGCGCCGCGGTCACTCCGGCTTTTCCGTCGCGGCAGCTCTGCGTGAGATGCCGGTAGGACGGACAGGCGTATGTACAGCAGCCGCACTCGATGCAGTTCATCCCGCCGGTTTTTTCGAACCCAGCGTACTCCCTGAGGCGAACCAGCTTGTCGAGCTCTGTCGGAACCAGTTTCATCGGGCAGGACGCTATGCACCTGCCGCAGCGTATGCAGTTCGACTCCGGCGGACAGTAAGCGGAACGCGCCGAGAGCGCCAGTATTCCCGACGTCCCCTTCACCGTCGGCACGTCGATGGACCGCATCGATATACCCATCATCGGCCCCCCGGAGAGAACCTTCGCCGGTTCCTCCGTGAAACCTCCGGCCGCGTCTATCAGCTCCCTCACCGAGACGCCTATCGGAGCGGAGATATTCTTCGGGTCCTTTATCACGTCGCCCGTCACGGAGACAATTCTCTCGACGAGAGGAATACCGTTCACCACGGCTTGCCATATACTGGCAAGCGTGCTCACGTTGAGCACTATGCACCCGACGTCCGCCGGCAGAGCTCCCGGCGGTATCTCCTGACCCGTCACGGAGTATATGAGCATCTTCTCGGCGCCCTGGGGATATTTCACCTCATGCGGGGCGACCCGGATATTGCCGCTGTGTTCGGAGAGCTCTCCCTCCATCCTCCTGATGCTCTCGGGTTTGTTGTTCTCTATCGCTATAATCCCCTCGGCCTCCGGGAAGAGTTTCATGCATATTTCCAGCCCGCCGATTATGGGCTCCGGGTGCTCTAGCATGAGCCTGTTGTCGCAGTTCAGGAAGGGCTCGCACTCGGCCCCGTTCACTATGAGCCACCTGATCTTCCTGTCCGGCGGCGGGGAGAGTTTTACGTGGGTCGGGAAGGTCGCGCCTCCCATCCCGACGATCCCGGCGTCCCTGATTATCCTCAGACACTCCTTCGGATCCAGGGACTCGAAGTCGCTGTGCGGGAGAAGATCGGCGCTGTGCTGAAACTCTCCGTCGCTCTCCACCACGACGCATTGTTCGAACGCGCCCGATATCGTCATCCGCGGCCCAATTTCCTTCACCGCGCCGGACACGCTCGATAGAACAGGCGACGACACGAACGCGTCGGAGTCGCCCAGCTTCGTCCCAACCAACACCCTGTCGCCCTTCTTGACAACGGGCGAACAGGGAACGCCCAGATGCTGGGACATAGGGTAAACCAGCTCACCCGTAGGCTTGTGGAACTCTATCTCCTTGCTCTCCGTCAACGCCTTTCCATCGGGCGGATGTACCCCGCCTTTAAACGTCGGTAAATTCATGGCCTGTTCCTCCAACTCCTCATTCAAATAATGGTATGTAAGAAATTGTAGCAGAATTTTAGAGATTTTCACAAGTAGTGTGAAAGAAATTGTCGCAACTTTATTTCGGAGGAGGAGAAAATTTATCCGAGGCTGTGGAGGATTGAAACCTTAACTGCCTGTGTTCTCTCAAACAATAAGATTCCGTTTCGCAAGCCTAACAAGCTGTCTCTAAAATTTTTTAAAGACAACGGCGTTCTTTTCATTAACATCGGCTCCTTCACTCCGTGAGCGGCGCCCAACCGCCTCCAAGCGCCTTAAAGACGCGGATGATATTCGAGACGGTCTGTCCGTCGCTCATCGCGAGCTGTTCCTCCAACGATAAAAGCGCGCTCTGCGCGCCAATTACGTTGTTGAAATCAACGAGACCGTTCCGATATTTGTCGTAAGCGACCTCGAGGGCGACCTTCGCCGCTTCCGCTCCGGCCTTGAGCGATTTGTTCCTCTCGGCCTCCTGCGCGATCGAGACGAGCGCGTTGCGCGCCTCCGCCGCCGCGCCGAGCACCGCGCTCTCGTAAGCGGCAAGAAGCTGCTCCTCCCTCTCCCCCTGCACTCTGATGTTATCCCTGATGGCGCCTCCGTGAAATATCGGCAGAGTGATCCTGGGCCCGAAGCTGAAACCGAAGCTGTCCGACGAAAAGAGACTGCCTCCGCTCAACGACTCCAGGCCGATGGAGCCGATGAGATAGAACCTCGGAAGAAGGTCGGCTTCAGCGGACTTCCTGCGGGCAACCTGAGCCGCGAGACGGCGCTCTGCGGCGCGGATATCCGGCCTCTGGCGAAGCGAGTTTGCCGGTATTCCGACCAGACCGACAGGTTCGAGCTTCGGCAAGGGCTTTCTTTCGGCCAACATCCCCTCCAGGCTTCCGGGCACGGCCCCGGAGAGTATCGCGAGCGCGTTCATGGTCTCCCCGATACCGGCCCGTATTGGAGGAATCGCGGAACGAGTCTGTTCGATCGTGTACCTTGCCTGGTTCAAAGCCAGGGCGTCGGCAAGCCCAGCGTCATACCTCGACTGCAGCAAGTTCAGGGTTTCAGTCTGAAGCGCGAGGTTCTGCTCCGCGATCGCGAGTCGCTCCTGCATGGTGCGCAGGGCAAGGTAGTTCAACGCGACCTCCGACGACAGCGAAACCCACGCCGCGTGGAGAGCCGCGTGTTCGGCCTCCATCGTCGCGACTCCAGCCTCGATGTCGCGGCGTCTGCCGCCGAAAATATCGATTTCCCACGAAGCGTCCACTCCGAGGCGCGATATCTCCAACCTCTGACCGGCGCCCGTGGAGTTCTCGGAGGCTTCGTTACGCGTCCAGGTATCTACGTTATCGAGCCACGGCAGAACAGCCGACCTATTGATCCCGACCGCCGCTCTCGCCTCCCTCGCGCGGGACCTCGCCGCGGCAAGGTCCCTGTTGTTCTCCAGAGACCAGGTTACAAGCCTGGTCAGAGTTTCGTCATTCAGCGCGTCCCACCAGCTCGCCAGAACTTCCGGCGACGGGGCGGCGGCGTCCTCGGGCGCGTATGTGTTCGGATATTTCGTCGAGACGCCGAGCCAGTCTCCAGCCTCTATGACCACGTCCGGCGACTCCGGCGCGGGCCCCTGGGCGTAAGCGCTCCCCGGGAGGACGGCCAGCGCCGACGCGGCCGCGATTATCCTGAAAAATTTTATAAATTTTATATTTCTCATGACTGCGCCTCCTGGTTTCTGGCAAAGACCTTCTTCAACGCGGATTTTACCCTCTCGCGGTTCCTCTGAAGTACGACATAAACGCCGGGTATCAGAAATATTCCGAACACGGTCGCGACGCTCATCCCAAAGAACATCGTCGTGCCGACGTGAATCCTGCTCGACGCCCCGGCGCCTGACGCGAAGAGCATCGGCATGACCCCGAATACGCACGTAAAAGCCGTCATCATGACGGACCTGAACCGCTCGCGCCCCGCTTCCGCCGCGGCGTCGAGTATCGAAAGCCCTCGAATCTCCCTCTGTTCCTGCGCGAACTCTACGATGAGGATGGCGTTTTTAGCGGCGAGGCCGATCAGAAGCAGTATGCCGAGCTGAACGTATATGCTCATCGAAAGCCCCATTACCATCACGCCGATCAAAGCCCCCAGAAGAGCGACGGGCAGGGAGAGAATGACGCCCATGGGAACCGTCCAGCTCTCGTATTGGGCCACGAGGAAGAGATAGCCGAACGCGAGGGCGATCATTATTATAACGACCACCTGGCCGCTTGCGGCCTGCTCCTGATATGTCATGCCGGACCACTCGAATTTGTAGCCCTCGGGAAGACCGCCGGATAACTCCGTAACCCTCTCTATGCCCTGCCCGGTCGAGAAGCCGGGCGCCATGATCGCGGTTATCCCGGCGCTCGGATAGAGGTTATAGCGGTTAATGGAGCGCGGCGCCAGGATTTTTTTTATCGTGACGAAGCTCCTGAGCGGCGCCAGCGTCCCTGAGACGCTTCGGGCGTTTATGTTCAGAACGCTTTCGAGGTTGTTCCTGTGCTCCCAATCCGACTGGAGTATGACCTTGTTTACCTGGGTCCCAATGTTTATGTCGTTGATATACGCCGTTCCGAAGTATGTCTGCAGCGCGCTGAAGATGTTCGAGACGGGAATCCCGAGCGCCTCCGCCTTGTCCCTGTCGATATCGAGATAAATATGAGGGGTGTCGGCCCTGTAGCCGCTGAACGCGTACTGGATTTCATCGGACCCGCTTATCTTCCCGATGAGTTCTCTTACCGCCTGCTCCAGGCGGGCGGGGTCGTTATCCAGCGTCGACTGCAGACGCAGGTCGAGGCCGCCGGATACGCCCATGCCCATGATGGCCGGCGGAGTGACGACATTTATCGTCGCGTCCTGAACGGAGGCGGCAATTTCCCGAATCTGAGAGGCTATGCTCTGGAGGCTCTTATCGGGGGTATTCCTCAGCGACCAGTTGTCGAGCGCTATTACCACGGTGCTTACGTTTTCGCCCGAGTCCCCCATCATGCTGAAGCCCTCGATGCTCATGACGTCACTCACGCCCGGTATCGCTCTTACCCTCGATATTATGCCGCGCGTAACGGCCCTGGTCCTCCACATGGCCGCGCCCTCCGGCAGCTGGATCATCGCGAACACCGCCCCCTGATCCTCATCCGGTATGAAGGAGCGCGGAAGCCTGCTGGACACCGCGAAAGCAGAGAGCACGACGAGGGCGAACAGAAGAACCGTCACCAAAGTCCTTCTGGCTATCCACATCGCGCCCGCCACATACCCTTTCGTGCTTATGGCGACGAGTTTGTTGAACAGCGCGAGGGGACCGCTTGTCTTCGGCTTCACGCCCTTCAGCATGTGCGCGCACATGGCGGGGCTCAGGGTGAGGGCGACTATAAGCGAAAAAACGACCGAGAACGAAATCGTGACGGCGAACTGGCGGTAGATCTCGCCCGTTATGCCGCTCATGAACGCCACCGGAACGAAGATGGCGAGAAAGACGAGGGTGGTCGCCGTCATGGGCCCGGTGACGTCCTTCATCGCCTGGACAGTGGCGTCTTCGGAGTCCGATCCGTCTCTGTCCATGATGAAGAGCACCCGTTCGACCACGATTATGGCGTCGTCGACAACCGTCCCAATGACCAGAACGAGCCCGAAGAGGGTGAGTATGTTTATGCTGAAGCCCATTATGCTCAGGCCTGTAAAAGTCGCGAGAAGCGATATCGGTATCGCGGCCACCGGGACCAGCGTGACGCGCCAGTCCTGCAGAAAGAGATAGCAGACGAGCAGGACGAGCGAGAACGTGAGTAACAGAGTGCTCACGATCTCTCCTATCGTCTCCCTGACGTAATCGGTCGAGTCGTATCCTATGACGAACTCCGTGTCCGAGGGGAGGTTCTTCGAGAGCTCGGCGACGGCCTTCCTCGTATCGGCCATTACGTCGAGGGCGTTGGCGTCCGACGCCTGCGAGAGGGCCATCATGGCGGAGGGCGAGTCGTTGAGGCTCGCGTTGAAGTTATACGCCTCCGCGCCTAACTCGATTCTCGAAACTTCCTTCAATCTCACGAGCCCGCCCTGGGCCGTGGTCCTGATGATGATATCCTCAAATTCACGGACGCTGCCGAGGCGTCCTCTGGTCGTCATCGAATAAACGAGCGGGCTCTTCCCGTCGCTCGGGCTCGCCCCTATAGACCCAACCGACGCCTGCCTGTTCTGGCTCGCGATCGCCGACGCGACGTCCGACGCGCTGAGACCCAGTGCAGCGAGGCGCTCCGGGTCGAGCCATATCCTGATGCTGTACCGGGCTCCGAACACCTGCACGTCGCCAATCCCGGGGACGCGCTTCAGAACGTTCGCCACGTTGTTGAAGGCGTAATCAGTCAGGAACAGGCTGTCTCTCGTTCCGTTCGGAGATATCAGCGCCATGAAGCCAAGCGTATCCGAAAAGCTGGCGTTAGTCGTCACGCCGCGCTGCGAGACCTCCGCCGGCAGCAGGGGCAGCGCCTGTTGGACTCTGTTCTGCACCTTGACGAGCGACATGTTGGTGTCGGTTCCGGTCCTGAAAGTGATCGTCAGGTTGTAGAACCCGGAGCTGTTCGAGGAGGAGTTCATGTAGATCATGTCGTCGACGCCGTTTATCGCCTCTTCCAAAGGAGCGGCGACGGTGTTGGCGAGCGTCTCGGCGTCGGCCCCTGGATAGCTCGCGTTGACCTGTATCTGAGGCGGCGTCACGTTTGGATACTGCTTTACAGGGAGGCTGAACGCCGATATTATCCCCGCGAGGGACAGCACGCACGCTATCACCATCGCGAACCGCGGGCGTCTTATAAAAAACTTCGAGAACATGGATTAATTTTTCCCTTCCGCGGCTGCGCCCGCCGCGTCAGGCGATACCGCCGCCGGCTTTATGTCATAGCCGGACTCCATGGCGCGCTCGGCCGGCGTCTTGCTCCCGCTCTCGTTTCCAATCGGCGCCTCGGTAACGGGATGCTCGGGGCGCACGGACTGAAGCCCCCGAAAGACCACCCTTTCGCCGGCGGCAAGGCCGCTTACGACCTCCCTCATGGTTCCTATCTCCGCGCCCAGACCGACCCGGCGCTGATGTGCGACGCCCTCGCCGTCTATGACGTAGACGTAGTCTCCCCCGGCGTCGGCCATTACCACTTCCTGCGGTATCAGCGCGGCCACGTGCGAGCGGGCGGGCTTCGTCTCGACTCTCACCATCTCTCCGGGGACGAGCGCCCCTTTCTCGTTGCTGAAGCGAAGCCTCATCATGATCGTGCCGGTGGCCTCGTCCATGGCGTTTTCCTCAAAATCACGCTTGCCGCTGAACGGATAAACGCTGCCGTCCGCCAGACGGATCTTCGCGTTGTACACGGCGCCGTCGGATTTTTGAAGAGCCGGCTGCTGTTCGAGGTAATCCCTGTCCGGGAGCGGAAAGGCGACGCGTATCGGATTCAGCTGCGCTATCTCCGCCAGAACGCCGCCGGCAGGCGATACGTAGTTTCCCTTCGTAAAGGCCGCCTTGCCGATCCGCCCGGTTATCGGCGCGGTTATCCTCGTGCGGTCCAAATCTATCTGGGCAAGTTTCAGAGCGGCCTTTGCCTGACTTACAGCCGCCTTGCACTGGAGTTCGTCGTTCTCCGCGATATCGAGGTCAGCCGCCGAGACGCTGCGCCTGTCCGAGGACAACAGCCTGGCGAGGTACTTCACGGCCCTGCCGTAATCCGCCTCCGCCTTCGCGACCTCGGCCCTTCTCAGCTCGACAGTCGCCGCGAACTGCCTGTTGTCGAGAGTAAAGAGCAGATCCCCGGCCTTGACCACGGACCCCTCCTTGAAGTGTACCTTCGATATCTCGCCCGCAACCTGCGGTCTTAACGCCACAAGCTGAATGGGCTCGACCCTGCCGATATACTCGCGGCTTACCGCCAGGTCGGCGTTTTCGACGACATGGAGCGTCACCATGGGCGGCGGCGGCGTCCGTACAGCCTGACCCGCGGCGTCAGGCTCGTTCCCGCCCTTGCCGAAGTACGTCCACGCCAGATATCCCAGCGCCGCGACGAGCGCTATCGTCACGATCGCCGTCCCCATCCTCGGGCCGCGGTTTTTCACTATTTCGCTCTTTATATCCTTGATATTTTGAACATTTAAAGACATCTCTTCGGCGCACCTGCTCTTTCTGCGTGTCTAGTTTTTTATTTTTTGAGGTTTGAGTTCTTCTGAAAACGCGTCAAATATGAAATCAGTCTGCTTTATCAGATCTATCGAGAATATACCCATGAGCTGAAAAATCAGCAGCCCCTGAAAAACCGCGGGGATGACGGCGGACAGATCGCGGACGGAGACGTCCCCGCGTATCTTTCCCTCCTTCTGCCACTTCGACAGAAAACGCTCCACCATCATCCTCTCCGTCTCGGCCCAATTTTTTATGATCGAAAAAATTTTTTCGCGGACGTCCTCGGGCCACTCCATCTTCCTCTGCATGAGCATGGCCATTCTCCTGCTCCGTTCATTATCCAGCGCTTTTGCCATCTTATTCTTGAAATATCTCCGGAGGGCGCTTCGATCCTCCAGAACAAACTCCTCCGCGTCAAGCTCCAGGTCTTTCCCCTCCTCCAGGCAGATGCTCTCGATCAGATTGACGAGGACGTTGTTTTTATTCTTGAAGTGCCAGTATGCAGCTCCCTTCGAAAGCCCGATTCTTTCGGCTATCTCGTTCATGGAGACCTTCGAGAACGGCTTTGCGCTCATGATTTCGAGCGCGGATCCAAGAAGCCGCTCCCTCGTCTCATGCGCTTCTTCCTTGGTCTTTCGGGCCACCGCCTCGCAGCCTCCTCGCAGAGAAAAATAAAAATCCCCGAAATTATATATACCTTCGCGTATGTATGTCAAGCTCGGTTCGAGGTCGTTGAGGGAGAGGGAGAAGAGTACCTGTCTCGGGTCAGTATGCGCAAAAGTCTGCCAGGGGGGAAGCGGCGGGTTGTCTGCCGGAGGCAAAGGCAACGGCTCTTTGGGAAGGGCTGATTTATTGTTAGAGGCCTGAAGGGTAAAGATTAAAATCCCGATGATCTCTGCATTCGCAAACGACAACATGTCGTTTTGGCGATTTAATCAGCGCTTCCTTTGCATTATTTTTCGCGCTGAAAAACCTGCCCGATTACTTCCATGGCCGTATCGAACTCGACCGGCTTTGCGATGTGCCCGTTCATGCCGGACTCCACCACCATCTGAATATCGTCTTTGAACGCGTTGGCCGTCATTGCGAATATGGGGACTTTCCCCGCATCCGGACGCGGGAGGGCGCGGATTGCGCGAGTCGCCGTACATCCGTCCATCACCGGCATCTGCACGTCCATGAGGATTAAATCAAAATAATTGTCCGGCGACGCGGAAAAGATATCCAC
>JAISQP010000211.1 GCA_031274115.1 Synergistaceae bacterium | reverse complement strand
TCGTGAGGAGCGACAGCCTCCCGAGGCTCGGTATTTTCAACACGAACACCAAGAAAAAGAAGTACGTTCATTTTTCCTGGGCGGAGGGCGCTGAGAGGAGTCTGAAGATCAAGGTCGGGAGGTCTGTCAAGGAGTACTCTATGAGCAGCATCATAGAGGGCCTCAAATCCCTCATCACGAAGGGAGAAGAGGCGCTGTCCCTCAAATCGCTAGAGTGGCGCGGCGTTCAGTTGCTGGGCGACCTTCTGCACACGACAAAGGCGGCGAGGAGCGAAGCCGATCTGGGCCTGATCGCGGACAACAAGAGGGAGACTCTCTGGTACGCGTACACGCCAAAGAGCGGAAAATGGTATATCAAACCGTGTTTTTCCGTGACGGAAGCCGAAAAGGCGGCTCTCGACAAGCATCTCACGGAGGGCGGCCCGTGGCCGGCTCTTCCGATAGAGGAGGGGCGTCTGCCCGGCACCATGAGAAACGATCGCGTCGCCAAGGAAATTTTCAACCTGACTCCTCAGAGATGGAGCGAGTTTCTGCTGCCGATATCGAAAGGCCTCCTCTTTGGCTTCAGCGACTGGTCTATGGGCGGGGAGCACACCTTTGGCGAGGCGCTCTGGAAGCATCTTCCAAACGACGATTATCGCTCGGAGGAGTGTCTGAACGCGATGGCTTCAGCCGGGCGGCAGTTCATGTCGAAGATGATCGCCTATCTCAGGCTGTGGCCTATCCTGGAGAGGGTTCAGGCGGAGATGACGCCGGACTCCGCCAAGACGGCAGAGGCGAGGGAGCTTAAAAAACGCGAGCGCTTTGAAATGATCGCAGCAAACCTGGGAGACAAGAGATTCAAGGTCACGAGATACGTCGACGACAGCGGCGTAGTTGCCTTTGGGATAATACCGGAGACCCGCCTTCCCGGAGAGAACGATAAATTTGTGGTTTTGAGCGCTGAAGATTGGGAGTCCTCCCTGGACGCCTGTTCGCTGGGAGGAGACAAGGACCCACAGTACACGTGCAATTCAGTGCTCGGCGGAATAGAGGTAAAAGACTGGTACGCCAGAATTAAGCAGTGCGTGGTTTGATAAGGGAGTGTTATAATGCCTGACAGCCGAGTTGACGTCATTCCTGACGACTTCGAAAAATATGACAACGCCATAGGGTGGATTACCGGGAGCTGGAAGGACAACAGGACGGTCCACACTCTGGCCTCTCAGATGGAGGTCCTCGGGAAGAACATGTCGAAACTCCGCGGCGCCTCCGACACAGAATCCCGCAAGAAGGCCCGCATAGTCTGGCAGAAGGCCGCTCAGCAGTATTGGGAACTCCTGTGGGCGATAGTGGAGGCCAAGATCGACGCCGGTCCGCCGGAGACGCTGGAGTTCGATCCCCACGAGCGCCTGTTTATCGACTTCGGCCACCTCTGTTCCAAGTACACCGCTCCGAATCCCGCCTTTGCCGAGCAGATGGGGCAGCCGTCAGCGGTGGATATGTATCAGTACAACAGGATGACCGATTATCTCAAGGAGAATTACGCGCTGATATTCGGCAAGAACTACAGCGGTCCGACCGGAGGCGTCTCTCTGGACGAGAAGCTGAAACGTTTCAACAGCGAGCTGAAGGGGGCGCAGACGCGCAGGCGCATGGCGATGAACACTCTGTTCCACGACGCGAACCTGATCGAGAAGCCCGAACTGGATGGAATGCTCAAGAACCTCGAAGAAGGACTCCGCGACGCGATAGAGAGCGACATGCGGACCAAGAGGGTCCGCGAGGCCGACAATCAGCAGAGAAACATCATAAAAGAGCATTGCAAGAGTTACGAGACGGCGGAGCGCACGTTCTGGTACCTGATGGACAGCCTGGAGAAGAAGCTTACGAAGTCGAAGAGCGAGCATGAGGAGGCGCCCCAAGCCGAGGCCGCTGTCGCTGAAAACTCAGAAGAGTCTAAGAAAAACCCGATCGACTCGTTCGACCCTTTCGAAGAAATCGATGACAGCTTCAGAGAACCGGAACCGCGGGCCGAGCCGGAACCGGCGCCGCAAACGGCGGCGGACGCGCCGTTAGGGCAGGAATGCGAGTACGAAGGCTCTGTCGACGACCAGCCCCCCCCTCTCGCTCAGGATAAGAGGGACCAGGAGGAGAGTCTGGACCAGTCGATGAAGATAATACAGAACGTTCTCTCCCTTCACGACAAGACGAAGTTTCTCGCCGGTCTCATCGTTCACGTGACTAACGAGGCTGAGAGATGGAAGACGCGCTGCGAGATGTCGAAGAACAAGTTCAAGGGGCAGGGCGTACCGGCGATGAAGATGGAGCTCAGGGAAGGCCTGAATCACAAGAAGGACTTCATGCTCCTCGCGGCGCACACCGCGAGGCTCGACCCTTCTCCGCTCTGCCAGAACAAGAGCCTGCCCGTTTCTTTCCAGAGAGCCGGGGAGATAATGATGGATCTTACGCCGTTGGACCCGGACATGCTCCGGGCGTCGCGGATAAGAATGTATGGGATCCCGCGGGTGATTCTGGTTCCCGGGCAGGGGCTTGGAGTGTACGACTGGGAGGACAACAGCCTCATAATCCCGATCTTCCCAGCGGTATCCGATATCAAGGACTTCTCCTTTGCCCTCTCGGCGTTCAGGTGGGACAACGACGAGGACAGGACGCTGAAGGACACCTACTCTCTGCTCAAGGCGAACAAGGGGAAGGGGATAAGAGCTCTTCAGGAGTCGTTTTTCAACGACTACTTCCTGTGGATTACGAAGGAGCGCAAGGGCTACAAGATCCTCCCCAGGGAGATCGCGAAGTGGTTCAAGACCTTCTTCAAGCAGAAATCCGGCGTCGCCGACACAAAGCCCCAATCAGCCGGAGGCCAGAGGCGTTAGGGAAACGCTGATTAAATCGCTAAAACGACATTTTGCTGTTTGCGAATACAGAGACCATCGAGGTTTTAATCGTTACCCTTTAGGCCTCTAACAATAAATCAGCCCTTCCTTAAGGCTGACGTGACGACTCACATTACGCCGTTGTAGCGCGGTTTCACGAGCGAGTGATATACGAAGTTTACGAGCGTTACGATGTCAAAGACCGGCAGACCTGTCGCTTCGCGGACGTCTGCCGCGAAGGGCGGCATGTTCGTGCATTCGAGGACTATCGCTCCGATGTCGGGGTTCTCGCGGACGAGCCTTGCGGACACCCTCCTGAACTCCTCCCTCACGCCTTCTCTGTCCATCTCCAGACCGTCTCTTCCGAACGTGTTTATGAAAAGCTCCTCGTTCTCCATTCCGGTGCAGACGTATGGGACGTTTTCGATTCCGGCGCCCTCGAACTGTCTTTCGGAGAGCGCGGCGCCGTTTACGCTGATGATACCGACCTTTCGCGCCGGTCCGATCATTCTGTGAACCATCGGGACCATGAGCAGGGCGGAGGTGAAGACGGGAACGCCGACCGATTCCGCAAGCTCCCTCTGAAACATAGCTAGAAACCCGCAGCTCGTGGTGATCGCCGAAACGCCCTCCTCCGCCAGTTCTCTCGCCGCCTCGACGAACGGTCCGAGAAGCGCGGAGTCCGATCTGTCCACGACGCGCGAGACAGACGCCTCTTTTACGACTTTGTATAGGACTGGAAAGTCCCAGGTGGAGGCGTTTCCCACATCTCCCGGTATTCGCGGGAATCTGGTGCGAAGCGTCATGATCCCGATTGGGTATCCGTAGAAGTTTTTACCGCCCTTTATCGTCATCTAAATTTTTTCGCAGGGCTTCTCGAATCTGTTGAGCGCGAAAGGCATGATATCCTCCTTCGACGTTCCGTCAATGACCAGCTCTGACATAACCCGCCCCGTTATCGGCGCGTAAGCTATGCCGTCCCCCTCGTGCCCGGCGGCGACGTAGAGACCCTCATATCCGGGCGCCGCGCCGATGAAGGCCTTCCCGTCCGGGGTGTACGGCCTCAATCCCGCGAAGCATCGCACCGCCCGAATCCTCTTAAGGGCCGGGATCATTCTCGCCGCGTGAGCCGCCACGGCTCTGGCGCCGTCGGCGGTCGCGCCGCGGTTGAAACCCACGAACTCCCTGGTGGCGCCGATCAGGAGTCCTCCGCTTCTGCTCTGTTCCAGGGCCATCCCGACCCCGAGGCGGACGGATTCGTCTTTCGACCCCTCCAGAAGCTCCGGATGATACTTTGCCGCTATGTACCTGGCGCATAGCATGACTCTGCTGACGAGGCGTTCGATGGGCTCTGTCGCTATCAACTGTCCTCTCCTGGGCTTTATCGGCAGGTCGATGCCGAGCGGCGCCAAGAGTTCCGGAGTGTGTACGCCGGTACAACAGACGACTCTGTCAGTGTGGAAATCGCCGTCCGAAGTCCTTATGCCGGTGATTTTTCCGCCGCTTCCGGTGAAGCCGGTCACTTTTCGTCTGCGCTCTATTTTGAGGCCGAGCCTGCGGGCGGCCAGCGAATATCCTGTAACGAGGCGCATCGGGTTTACCTGTCCGTCGCGTCCGCTGACCGTCGCGCCGACTATGTGAGGCGCGAGAGCGGGTTCGAGTTTTCGCGCCTCGTCTCCGCCGATCAACTCGACGTCGAGTCCAGCCTCCCGTTGAGAGGCCATGAAACTCTTCATGGCCTCGAACTCCGCGGGACTCTCTATGATTATCATCCCGCCGCAGCCGTCGTATTCGATATCATATTCCAGTTCCTCGGGGAGAGTTCTGTACATCTCCTCGGAGGCGAGAGCCATCCTCAAGTGCGGGCCAGGGGCCTTGGACTGCATTATCACAAAACCGTCGCACGCGCCCGAACTGCCGCTCCCCATGACATCAGCCTCGACGAGCATCACCCTGGCCCCTCTTTTGGAGAGGTAATAGGCGGTCGAAGCGCCGATTACCCCTCCGCCGACTACGATAACGTCATGCGAGTTCATAGAAGACCGTCTATGCCCGTCAGATGTACATGAAGATGAAGGCCACCGCGATAAAGCAGAGGCACATGAAGGATGAGTAAATCATGGATTTCATCATGTCCACCTCCTTGCCGACGACTCCGCCGACAAGACCGGCCACCACGAAGGTGATGAGGTCGGCCGGAGGCATACCCTGACCGGCCATCGCGAGATGCGCCCCGGCGACGGCTGCGTTGACGGCGGGTACCCCGGCTACCAGGAGCGCCGGGCCGAACAGGCTGAAGATGACGCTCTGCGCGGAGCTCTGGGAGCCGGTGACCATGCCCATCAGGCACATTGCCACCGCGCCGCCTATCTTGAGAGAGTTGGGGTCCAGGTTCGAGGCGAATTCCTTGACCGCTTCAACCTGCCCCGCCGCGTAGAAAGCTCCGATCAAAAACGACGCGCATATCTGAACGCCTACGCACGGCATGACGTTTTTGAGCCCCTTTACGACTATTTGTCCGAAGCTGGAGCGCACCTCCTTATAGAAGAGGCAGATGACGAGCGTTATATAAAGCGCTTTGCAGATGGCGAAGTTCAGGCCGCTGATAACCGGAATTTTGGATATTGGCAGGAAGATAGGGTCCAGATACTTCAGGACGTCCATGCCGAAGCCGGAGCGGAATATGACAATCAGCATCAGAACCACGAGGGGGATCAGGCTCTTCCAGTTCTTACGCAGTATCTGCCCCGCGCTCTCCTTCGGTATCAGATCTTCAGGTATTTGCTTGACCTTGATGAAGACTGCGCAGACGAAAACGCAGCATATAACGAAGGAAACGCCCACCGTTATGTAGCTCCAGTTGATGGCGGAGTCGCCCCCGGCGGCGTCCAGGCCGACGAGGCCGGACGCCATTATGACCGCCTGCGATATCGGCGGCATGATGGAGCCAAGGGCGGAGCCCATGACTATCGTGGCGCAGATCTGTTCGGGAGTCAGTTCGAGTTCGTCGAGGTTCTTGATGACCAGCACCCCTATAACGACGGACGAAGCCACCGCGTCTCCTAACAGCGACCCCGAGAGCGCGAGGACGAACATGACGACGCAGATGAGCCCCTTCGGCGTGCGGCCGAACGCGGAACGGCAAGACTCCAGCACCGTGCTCATTGTACCGATCTTAGATTGCGTCTCCGCGTAAATGCCTCCGACAATCGCCAGAGCCATGACCCACGAGAGCCTGTTGAGCCCGTCTATGAAACTCATAACCCATTTGGCGGGGCTGTATACGCCTCCAAAGAGCAGGGACGCGACCGCGCCGACCAGAAGAGCCCACTTGACGTTGCCTCCGATATACGGAATTTTTTTGATCAACACGACCGACAACAGCAACGCGAACGGAATGACTACGGTAATTACGAGCGACATCTCTGCATCAACCTTTCATGTAATTTTTTCGCAAAAAAATATTAAAAGCGCGCTTGTCGAGCTTTTGTCCGATTTTTGGACATATTAAGCGTCAAATATGCGCATACATCACGCACATTAGCGAAAAATCGCAAAATTGATCAATTAAGCAATTCAGGAATCCTAGCACGACGGCATCCTAAAATCAAGTAGTTTATGAAATTTTTTAGAATCAACTTTAGTCTCAATAAAGACGGAATACCCCGCGGCGGCGTCGAAAATCGATCGGGTCGCATCGGGCACTTGATTTTGACAAAGTATAGTGATACGATCGTAAAATCGGAAAATTACTTAATTAAAGTATTTTACCGTCGTATTTAGATAGGTTTACTCGCTGTTTCTTAACTTATTAAACTGGAGGTTTTCGCATGAAAGCGGCAAACGCCCTTCTGTCTATGTTGAGGGATTATGGAGTGACGGATGTCTTCGGTCTGCCCGGCGAGACGACGCTCTCCCTTTACAGGGCCTGGGACGCTTTCCCGGGCATTGCCTACCGCATGTGCAGGGACGAGAGAAGTTCTGTCTTCATGGCTGACGGCTATGCAAAGGCCACAGGCAGAGTCGGGGTCTGCGAGGGGCCGAGCGTCGGCGCCACCCACATGGTTCCGGGGGTCGCGGAGGCTTTCGCGGCGTGTGTTCCGATGATTGTATTCACGTCGGACGTCCCGTTGGACACGATAAAGAAAAACATGCTTACCGGTTTCGACCAGACCTCGATATTTCAGGGCATAACGAAGGAGACGTACACCGTCACAAAGGGATCGGAGATACCCTTTCTGATTCGCAGGGCCTTTAGGAGCGCCTCCAGCGGGCGGCCCGGGCCGGTGCATATCAGGATACCGATGGATGTCTTTTCGCACGACGTCCCGGATGACGCGGTGTTCGCTCAGCCGCGGTACGCGCGATTTCCGGGCGTGCGCTCGTCCGCGTCGCCCGATGACATGAGGCGCGCGGCGGAAAAAATCGCGGAGTCGAGCCGCCCGGTCCTCATCTGCGGGCAGGGGTGTATGCACTCAGGCGCCTGGGGCGACGTCGAGCGCCTCGCTGAGCGGGCAGGAATTCTGGTCGGATCGACGATCAACGCGAAGGGGATCTTCCCGGAGACGCATCCGCTTTCGATAGGGGTGATCGGCGCGAGAGGCGGCCGCCAGTGGGCAAACGCGCTGGTAATGGACGCCGACCTCGTCATCTTCGCGGGCGCGAGCACCGATTCGGCGGCGACGGACGGGTGGAAG
>JAISQP010000227.1 GCA_031274115.1 Synergistaceae bacterium | reverse complement strand
CGAAGGCGGCCGAAGACACCTGTTCGCGCGGTCGTTCAGCTTGCGCGAGGCGTCCTTTAGACGTTTTTCCTCTCGCCGGTACTCCTCGTACTCGAACGCGGCGAAGGCGCGTTCCCGGTCCCGCTGCGCGAGCCAGGCCGAGTAGTTGCCCGGAAAAGCCCGCAAGCGCCCGCTTTCCAGCTCCCAGATTTCGCCGCACACCTCGTCGAGAAGAGCCCTGTCGTGAGAGATCATGACGAGCGCTCCGACGAAGGCTTTAAGCTCCTCCTGAAGACGCCTGACGCCGTCCATATCGAGGTTTGTCGTTGGCTCGTCCGCGAGAAGTATATCCGGTTTTGCCGCGAGAGCCGCGTCGATCGCCGCTCTCGTCAGCTCGCCGCCGCTCGGCTTCTCAGACAGCGGAAATGGCGAAAGCGCGCGTCTTCCGCGAAGTTTTTTCAGGTCGTCGTCCCCCGAGCGGCCAATTTCCTCTCTCAGCTCCGATAGGTCCTGATCCTGTTTTATTACGGATATTACGCCCCTTGCGTCCCTCTCGCCCCCGTCCGACTCCATCTCTCCCGCAAGTATCGCGAGGAGAGTGCTTTTGCCGGCCCCATTTTTTCCGACCAGCCCGACCTTCGCCCCGCCGTATAGAGCGAGAGACTTTATGTCCAGGATGACTCTGTCGCCAAAACTCTTTTGCACGTTAACCGCCCTTAAAAGACACGAAGAACCCAAAAAAATACCCCCCATCCATGACGCGTCTCTGCATCGATCCGGGGGGTTCCGCCTGCAACGCAAAAAAATTTTTGCCAGACACTATACAAACTAACCGACCGAACGAGCAGGACGACAAAGAACAGCGTCGCTATCGAACTCGTGAAAGATTCGGCCGTTAGCTCTTCATTTCAGTCAATACACCTCGCAAAAAAAATTTTTCTGCGGTAAAAATACCTCATGCCGCGCGTCCTGTCAACGCCGCCTAATCGTCCTCGTCCGGGAACAGTATTTTGCCAAGCCGCTCCCCTTTTTTGCGCCCTTTTTGCGCCCCCGTCCGGCCTTGTGTGAAGGGGTTCCCGGGGCCGGCGCCATTCGGCAGCAACCGCGCGACGAACATCTCGAAAAGTTTTTTCCTGTCGGAATCATCCAAATCATCAAATTCATCCTCATAATTTTCCGTCAGCTCGCCGCTCTTTTCCAAAGAGTCGAGAGTTTTTACGGCAAACTTCACGCTGGAGTTCATATTGCCCTTGAACCTTCTTTTCAGAATACGCGAAATTCCGCGCGCGAGCTTCTTCCTGTCCTCCGGCTGCGTAACCATGGAGGCCATCTTCGGAATAATCCCCCACTCATCAGCCTTCACGTGTCCGTCAAAGGAGCTCTCGAAGAGCCGCAGCAGGAATTCAGCGGATATTCCGGGCCAGGTCATCAGAAACAGGGACAGCTCGGCGCCGTGAAGAGGATCCTTCTCGTGGGTCGAGGCGAAAAACGCCGCGGTCTTCGACGGATCATCGGATATATTCATGTGCTTCTTGCCGAGGCAGAGCCTGCAAAAAGCTCCTAGTCGAGAGTCATCCGGCAGGTTTTCCGCAAAAAGCGCGATATGGGCTTGGGATATCGAGTTCCAGAGCGTTGGTCTATAACGCTCTTCGTGCAGCGCATTGGATATCTCAGTGCGGATTATGGATATTATAATTACCCTGAAGAGGGACTCCCGCCCCCGAGGGTCAAGGAGATCGGAGGTCATCCTGAGAGCTGAGACCGGGAACACCATATCGGAAAAGAAGTCATCCAAAATTTTTTCGTCCCTCTCCTCGATACACAGAGGCAAGCGAGTCCCCAGTCTGTCCTTCACCCGCCCTAAGATGAGCGGGCCGTAAAGAACCATCGCGATAATAGTGGGCGCCGTCATGCACTCGAACGGGAGGTCCTCTTTGGATAATAAATCCGCTGTCCTTCCGTCCCTGTGCATGATCAAATCTTCGAAGGCCAATCTGACAATAGTGTGCCACGCCCCTTCAGACCGCCTCCTGCGCCCGATATCCCCGAGAGTCTTGAACCACTTCAGGAGGGTATTCAGGGGGACCGTTTCGATAAAATCAGGGTTGCGTTTCCCTTGCTCGGCGATTGCGAGAAATATGAGGATATACCTCTCCTGCTCCGTCCATCCGCCGTAATTTCTTTCCGCGGTGATGGGAAGATCCTCGCCCGGGGAGTTGTCCGCCAGCTCCATTAGTTTGCGATATGCGGGTTTGAACTCCTCGTTCGAACTGACCAGGCTCATTCGGGCCGCCCTTGCCGCGCGCTCCCAATCGCCGCCGTACTTCCTCCCGCCCAGTTTGCACATGTACTCCCACATCGTCA
The DNA here is from genome assembly GCA_031274115.1 of Synergistaceae bacterium. The sequence goes on along the minus strand of JAISQP010000227.1, from coordinate 1,392 downwards.
GCAGGACGGGATGGCTCGGGCGCAAAGGAGAATTCGCGCGCGGCGCCACGTAGTTCGGGTCCCTTGCATGGCATTTATTGCGCGCTATTTCGCTCATGATAAACGCCACATCCCGGACGGTTTTGAAGACCGGCGCGGAGGCGCTTCCCTTCGTCTCCTCGACGAGCGCATCCGCGGTCTTTAAAAAGTTCGTGTACGGGGCGCTGTTCTTTGCGGATGGAAGCGCGTTGAACTGCTTCGCGAGCTTTTCGACCGTCGGGTTGGATGTCTTGCGCCTTCTTTTGTCAGGCTTGGGGACAAACGCCTCGATGAGCTTCCGCCTGAGCTCCTCGTACGGAGCCGGAAGCGGGGTATCGCGTCCCTCGTCGGCGGGGACGCTCAAATTCCCGTCCCTTATGTTGATGAAGTCGAGAGCGACTTGCGCGCACGTTCGGAGTATTTCAGCCTCCGGGCCAAGGTTGGCCTCCGACAACATCATCTCCGCAATTTGTCTCGATCCGTCGTGATTTCTGTGCAGGAACAGCGCCGCGGTAAGGCAGTTATAGAGCGCGTAAGGGAACCGCTCCGCCCACGGTCCCCGGTCTGAGGCGTTCCTGTCCCGCATGTAAAGCGAGACGAACGCCTCCCACTTTTCGCCCTCCCAGTTGCGTTCGAGCCGCTCCGACAGCGATAGATTCTGTCCGGCGACCTTTTTTTTCTTTTTATTGCGTGACAATTATCTATCTCCTCAAAACTCGTCCATGGCGGACAGGAGGTCGTCCTCGACGCTGTCGATATCGTCCGCGTCCTCGAGGAGCGCCGACTCGTAACGCTCGAGAAGGGCGGCGAAAGCATCTTTCTTGGTTCCCGGGGGCATCCCGTCGAGCAGAATTCGGGCGCGGTGGATGACGAAGTTGACCGGCGCTTCGGACGCCGGCTCGTCGTCGTACTCGTCGGAATCGTCCGCGTCGAGCGCCTGACGGCGTCCTTCCTGTGGATTTCGGCTGTCGAAATACACCTCCACCTTTTTGCTGAAGCCCTTGTGCTCCGCGGTGAGATGAATTATTCCGTTGAGGTCATATGAGTACTCGACCTCAACGGGCGAGTGCGCCTCGGCTTTCGCGAGTTCCAGGTTTGTCCTGCCTATAAGGGTGTTTTCCTCCGGCTCTTCCGATTCGCCCTGAAATACCTCGAGTTCCACGATCTTCTGGTTTTCGGTTATGGTCCAGAAGAGCCTGCCCCTGGTGGCCGGTATCTGGGTATTGCGCGGAATTATCGGGGCGCAGCGGAATTTGCGGGTAAATGGATCCATCGCTCCAAGGCTCAGAGTGTGTGACGTCACGTCCAGCAGGATCTGCTCGACGTTTTCGCCGCTGATTATTCCGCCCTGTATCGCCGCGCCATACGCGACGC
>JAISQP010000187.1 GCA_031274115.1 Synergistaceae bacterium | reverse complement strand
CCCTGTGGGTGAGCCCATAGTATTCCTGGAGCTCCTCCGGCGACCCGCTCTGCCCGAAATCGTCGTCTATCGAGACGCTCCGCACAGGAACCGTATAGTTTCGGCCGAGACATTCCGTTACCGCCCCGAATAAACCCGCAATACCGGTGTGTTTCTCGGCGACTACGCAACACCCCGTCCTCCGCACGGACGCGATAAGAGTCTGTATCGGGAAAGGTTTTATGCTGTAGCAGTCTATAACCTCCGCGCTTATTCCCTGCTGGGTCAAAACCCGCGACGCGCGGAGCGCCTCGTTGACCATTACGCCGCACGCGACTATCGTCACGCCGTCGCCCTCAGTCAGTAGCCTCGCTCCTCCGGCGCAGAATTCGTCCCCGCGATTGTCGTATATATCGGGAGAATCCGCGCGGCAGAGCCTCATATACGCCGGCCCGTTATGACGCGCGAGCGTCATGGCCAGGCAGAACGCGCTGTTTCTGTCGGAGGGGGCGAGAACCGTCATGTTCGGCATTGCCCGCATCAGTGCGAGGTCCTCCCACATCTGCCTCGTCGCGCCTTCGCGATCGAGAACGGCGCTGTCATGAGCAGATAATATCACTACTTTCAGGTTAGGGATAGCAACGGAGGCGCGGATTTGTTCGTATGCCTGAGCGACAAAAAGAGGCGAATAAGGCGCCGTAATGAAAACCCTTTTACCGGCAAGGGCAAGCCCTGACGCGAAGAGTACCGTGTTCTGCGCGGACTGACCGGTCTTTATCGCGTTAGAGCCCCGGCGTTCCTCGTCGCCTGTATTCCCAACCTCGAGGACCACGACGTCGCGTTGTTCGTCCCTTATCGCGCCGAGCGCTTCCATGCAGCCGTCGTAACTCCGCCCCATTATCGCGCTCATCTTTGCGTTCATCTTTTTTCGGCCTTCACTGGAGATTCTGATTCGAGCCTCGATATAACCCTGTCGACTTCGTCCGTCGAGAGGGGACGCGATGTCTTGAGGCTGTCGTTATCGGACATGTACCATCCGTCGTGACGAGTCCTCGTTATTACCGCGACAGGAACGCTTTCCACGCCGGACGCGAGCTGAAACGCCCCGTCCAGCGACTCGAAGTCGTGTCCGTCCGCGTCGATCGAGGCCCACTCGAACGAGTCAAGCCTCTTGGATATCCTCTCGGCCGTCATCGTCCGCGAGCGCTTGTCCGCACCGCCATCGTCGGCGTATATCACCAGCGTAAGATGGTCCTGGGCGTATCCGGGCGCCTCCATCAGCGACTCCCATACCGCGCCTTGCGCCAGCTCCAGGCTGTCGAGAATGCAAAACACCCTTCCGCCGTCGCCGTCCATGCGCAGGGCGGCGGAAATGCCCAGAGCTATGCCCAGCCCGCTCGTGCCGCCAGGGGCGTCGATCACAGGAGTTATGACGTCGGGATATCCCTGGAGCATTCCTCCGAGACGCCTGTAACTCCACAGCTCGTCGCGCTCGAAAAAACCTAACCGCGCAAGACACGCGTACAGCGCCGGCGCCGCCGAGCCGCCGCCGAGCACGAGCCTGTCCCTTCCGGGTTTATTCCTCTCGCGGGGGAAGACTTTCATCCTCTCCCAATACAGATATACCAATACATCCACTAAGGCGAGCGATGCGGCCAGGTCGTGTGAACGGGCCACTCCAGCCATGCGAGCGATATCTTTTCGAACTTCCAGGGCTACCAGCTCCAGCTCGCCTCTCCTGGTTTCTTCCATCTTATCCGTCCTCCAGAACCCGGCTCAACGCATTCTTGAAAGCGCCCGAGATTGCCCGGCGAACTTTTTCGTGATCAGGTTGTTTTTTATCCTCAAATAAAGCTTTTGTCAATACCCTCATTATATCAGAGTTTTTCTTTATTCCGTTTAACTCAGGGCACTTGGCCCCCCACTTTCCCGCAAAATCCGAAACTTTCGGGTCGTATGGCGCTATCGCGACTCCGAGTCCCCTTTTCAGGGAAAGTATCCCAAAGTGCAGCCTCATTCCAACAGCGGCGAACGCGTCCTGTGAAACGCTCAGGAAGTCGTTCAGATTTTTGACGAGGGCCACGTCGCACTTTGGAAGCTCTCCGGAGCGAATGTATCTTTTTAGCTCCAGCTCGTCCTCCCGGGCGAAAGCCGTTCCTCTGATAGGAATGCCTTCGGACGCGAACGCGCGCGCCGCCTTCAGAACCGTTCGGGCGCACGCGTCGCTCCCCCTGACGGGACGGATATTGATCAGCGCCGCGCCGTTGCTTCTTTCCGGAAGCTCCGGAATCTTCAAGCCCATCACCAGATCGGGCGTCGACTCCACATGGAGCCCAAGCTCCCTGGAGAGAGCGATCGACGTCTCGTCGCGCACCGATAGATATCGGCATCTCGAAAGCGCGTCGCGGGTCATTTTTTTTGACAATTTGTTTGAGAGGGGACCGATCGACTGGCTTATCGCGGCTAACCGGCAGGAGTGAGAAATGGCTTTCCTGGCCAGTCCCCAGTAGTAAAAGCATGATCTCACACTGCTCGAATCCTGGAAAATACCCCCGCCTGGGAAGATCAGCGAGCGTGAAGCCGACAGGGCTCTCGATAGCGGCAATGAAAAAAGTTCCCTCCCGAAGGCCTCAACGCCAAACGTTGCGCTCGTTTCGCCCGGATCACGGGAGAGAACGGCGACGCGATCTTTTTTTACGCCGGCCGTTTCGAGATAGTCCAGAGCGCTCGACAGAAGGAGCTCGTCTCCGAGATTGCCGAACCCGAAATAACCGGCAAGGAGGACGTCAAATTTTTTCATCTCAGAGCGACCTCCAGCCTGCCGTAAGAAGGCGCCGGGGACGCCGCGCCGGCGTCAATCGAATATCTCCCTGCCTCCCCTCCTCCAGATAGGACCGCCGATGTAGTCGATCAGAACGAGGGCGATGAAGCCGACTACCAGGCCAAGCCACCAGCCGTTCACGACGCGCACGACCGTGAGCGGAAGCAGCGTGTGGAAGTGGCAGAAAGTGTTGAGCGCGGAGGCGTACGCCAGGCTCGCGCCGATGCGGAACACCTCTCTGTAGTGAATGGCCCACCCTCTCCTTATGAGGGCGTGATATATCACGAGACAGGGGTACCCGACGAGAAATTCTTTCGTTCTCGGGCGGACCCAGAGCAAGCGCTCCAGGAAATCCCTGAACTTTATCTCCCAACCGGGGACGAAGGCGGCGTTGTCGCTGCGAATCGTCAGCAGAACAGCGCACGCGATCAGGAAAGACGCGAGAAAAAGCTCTCCCCATTGGGACGGCCGCTTCGCGATCTCGAAGAAAGATTCGGGGTGTATTCGCTGCTTCAGGTCATTCGAAAATATCAGAACCGGCGGCAGAAGAAGAGTCAGCTTTACCCCGGAAAAGGGGACAAGCCGTAACATCGCGCTCGTCGTGCCGTAAAAAGCGGCGATGGAGAACCCTCCCGCGAAAACGATCAGAAGGCCGGCCAAAAGACCGGCAAAAGGCTTTATATAGTGATCGAGCGCCCATATCGTAGCCTCCGTCGCCACTAAAGCCGCGCAGAGCCCGCCTGTCGCGCGCGAGGCAAAGGGTATCTTCCAGACGGCCGCCCCAAGCGCGACGGCGCCGAGCGACACCAGGACAATATCGAGCTTTGACGCCCATTTTCCGTCTCTCCCCGCGTACCTTCTGGCGTGAAACCAGAGGCAGGACGTGAAGACGAGGGCGACTCCAAGCGCCGCGAAGGGGGAGGCGTTGAAGAGAGGGAGCGCCCTCGGCCACCCGAACAAATAGCCCCTTGCCTCGAGCGCGTCGTGAATCTTGCCGAGATCATCGAGAAGAAGAGGAAGCTTGCCTGTGCTGTACATCTCGTACGGCCGCATGAGGATAAGTCTTATCGAGCGCTCGTGAACGGCTCGCACCATCCTCTCTATTACCTGCTCCCTCGTCGTGGCGCGGGATATCAGTTCGTCGCGCACCAGACTGTGGAGCGGAATTATGTCCGGCTTCATCGCGGAGAAGAGAGCGGAGGCGCCGATCTGACGAACGAACTCAGCCTGCGCGACCGGGATTCGCGCGTCTTTGAGCGCCGCCGCTATCGGCGCGATCTGGGGATAACCAGCCACTATCAGTCCGGCGGGTATAACGCAGGATATCGACGGGCAGATTTTTTTGAGCCATACGAGAGACGCCGCTATCCTCTCTCCGTCGACGCCCGACGCGGGCGCGGGCCTGTAGAGCGCGGCCGCCCCGACCTCCTGCGCGAATCTCAAAGCGGCAAAGTCGGGCAGAAGCCCGGAGTCGCCAAGCTCTTCCACCGTCGCCGGCAGTACGATAAGAGTCTCTCTTCCTTTAATATATTTTTCAGTCTGCGGCATCCTTATCTTCAGATATTCCATCATGGCGGGCAGATCGGGATCCGAGTTGTCCGCCAGAATCGCCGCCATGCCCAACTTCGCGGAAGTTCCGGATCTTACGGAGGCCGGGAACGACGAGAGCGCGCCATAAGAGACGGGCAGCGCGCCGTTCGCGAGATCCCTGCCCGTAAACTCCTGGACAGTAACGCCCCGCACGCCCTTCCGCGAGAGTTCTGAGTAAACTTCGCCGGGCGCCGTCCCCGCCTGCCTGGCAAGAGAGGCAATGTCCTTATACTCCATGATTACAGCCACCGTTCTGTGGCTCCACTCGACCGCGAGCCTCCTTCCAAGATCGCCGGCCGAGAGGACGAGGGCTACGAGCATCAATATAACAAAAAGCCTGTCTCCCTGAATAAACGGATTTTTCATCTCGTCTATTCTGTCGCGCAATGTCAGGGTTTCCT
>JAISQP010000098.1 GCA_031274115.1 Synergistaceae bacterium | reverse complement strand
CTGTCGCCGCTGTCCCGCTGGAAAATATTCGATAATTTAAGGCGCAGCCTGACGGCGGCGGCAATGACGTCGATGCTTCTGTTGGCCTGGTTTGCGCTGCTATCTCCCGGGTTTTGGACGGCGATTGCGGCGGGAATTATGCTGATCCCGTCGCTCGTCCCGTCAATTTTCGGTTTTTTGAACAAATCGACCGACAGAACCCTGAGACAACAGATTTTATCCTCGACGAGCCAAATAGCGCGTAACTGCGTACAGGTCTGCTTTTCGCTCGCTTGCCTGCCTTACGAGGCTTATTACAGCCTCGGCGCGATTACGCGCGCCCTCTGGCGGATGGCGATAACTCACAGGCAATTGCTCCAGTGGAATCCTTCAGAAGACGCGGACAAGGACGCTCACACGGGCCTGTCCGCGTCTTTAAAGGAGATGTGGATCGGCCCGTTTGCAGCGCTGCTCTCCACTTCGGCGCTCGCGGCGTATTCCCCTTCGGCGCTCCTCGCGGCGGTTCCAATTCTGGCGCTCTGGTTTTTGTCTCCGGTCGTCGCCTGGTGGATCAGCTTCCCTTCGACTCAGCGGCATGAAAAGCTCAGCCTCTCCCAGCAGCAATTTCTGAGGCGTATAGCCAGACATACATGGAGGTTCTTCGAAACTTTCGTCGGGCCTGAGGAGAATTGGCTGCCTCCAGATAACTATCAGGAATACCCTGTCGAGAGGACGGCCCATCGCACGTCTCCCACCAATATCGGACTCGCGCTGCTGGCTAACCTGTCGGCATACGATTTCGGTTTTATATCTGCGGGAAAGCTCATAGACCGCACGGCACATACTTTCGCGACGATGGACGCGCTCAAGCGCCACAGAGGGCACTTCTTCAACTGGTACGATACGCTGACCCTCGACCCTCTGCCCCCTCTCTATATTTCGTCGGTGGACAGCGGCAACCTCGCCGGTCATTTGCTGACGCTGCGCTCCGGCCTTCGTGAACTGTCGGACCGTAAAATTTTAGAGCCGAAAATCTTCGACAATCTGCGTGATCTCCTCGAAACGGCATCGAGCCACTGCACGGCTCAAAACGCGACGACGCTCGGCATCGAAGTCCTGTCGCACGATTTAAAGTCCATCACGCAAGAGCCTCCGGTTACCCTCACGGGACTTAGCGCGTCCTTAGAGCGCCTGGCTGATTCTGCCTCGGCGCTGGCCTGTCGGGAGGATATTTCACAAGATTCCATGGATTCTAAGGATATACTTGACGCCTTTATCCGGCAATGCCGGGACGCCTTGAGCGAGCTGAGGTATCTTGCCCCTTGGGTGTTGGAGCGATTTGAGTCGGCGGAGCTCGCGGCGTTTGATGAGATTCCGACTTTGAGGGAGTTGGGAAATCTCGATAACTCAGACTCTCCCGCCTTCCAAAATGCCGGGCCTGAAGTGTTGAGGCGGTTTATTGAAGAGGGCGCAAAACACGCTCGCGAACGAATTCGCGATACCGACGCGCTCGAGGTAAAATGCGGAGAGTTCTCCCAGATAGAGTACGGTTTTCTATATGACGAAACGCGGCATCTGCTCTCTATCGGCTACAACGTCTCCGAACTGAGGCTCGACCCGAGCTGCTACGATCTTCTCGCGTCGGAAGCGAGACAGGCCGTCTTCGTCGGGATCGCGCAGGGCTTGCTGCCGCAGGAGAGCTGGTTCGCTCTTGGGCGCCGGTTGGCCGCCGTTGGAGGAGAGCAAATCCTCTTGTCCTGGAGCGGATCGATGTTCGAATACCTGATGCCGCTCCTTGTGATGCCGACTTACGATCACACTCTGCTCGATGAAACATACAGGGCGAGCGTGAGCAGGCAGATAGCCTATGGGAAGAAGCTCTCTCTGCCGTGGGGAATATCCGAATGCGGCTACAACTCCTTCGACGCGCGTCAGGACTATCAATATCACGCCTTTGGGGCGCCCCTCCTCGGCCTCAAGCGCGGCTTGGCAGAGGATCTCGTTATCGCCCCCTACGCCTCGCTTCTCGCGCTCATGGTTGCTCCTGAGGAGTCGTGCAAAAACCTGGAGCGCTTATCCGCAGAGGGGTTAGAGGCGCGTTACGGGTTCTACGAGGCGGTCGACTACACGCCGTCGCGGCTCCAGCGCGGGCATTCATGCGCTGTGGTGAGATCCTTCATGGCGCACCATCAGGGCATGGGCTTTCTAGCTTTGAACCATCTTCTTCTGGGGCGTCCGATGCATCGGCGATTCGAATCGGAACCGCTGTTCAAGGCTACGTTGACGCTCCTTCAGGAGAAGATTCCGGAGGCTGCGGCAGTGCGCGCTCGCATGGCGGCGTATCCGGAGTTCAGAAAAACGGCGACCGATGAAGAGACGACAAGCCGCGTCTTCGACCGGCCCGATACGCCGTACCCCGAAACGCTGCTGATGTCGAACGGCAAGTATCACGTCATGATAACCAACGCCGGAGGCGGGTACAGCCGCTGGAACGACATGGCTGTCACCCGCTGGCGGGAGGACGCAATATGCGACAACTGGGGTTCTTTCTGCTATCTCCGCGACGTTAAAACCGGAAAATTTTGGTCGACGACGCATCAGCCGACGCTCAAGCAAGCACAATTTTTCGAGGCCGCGTTCTCCGAGGGACGCGCCGAATTTCACTGCCGCCACTACAATTATGACTCGCACACCACGATAGTCGTTTCGCCGGAGGATGACATTGAACTGAGAAGAACCCGCCTCTCCAATCGCGCGTTCACGCGCCGATTCCTGGAGGCGACCAGCTTTGCCGAGGTTGTCCTGGCGCCGCCCTCCGGGGACGATCTTCATACCGCGTTCAGCAATCTCTTCGTGCAGACGGAGATCCTTCGCGGACAGGGAGCGATCCTCTGCACCCGCCGTCCTCGCTCTGAGGACGAGCTTTCACCGTGGATGTTTCACATGATGGTCGTACACGACGCCGAGCCGAAAGAGATATCGTACGAGACCGACAGGGCAAAGTTCATCGGGCGCGGCCGATCTCTAGTCGACCCGGAGGTCATGGACGAAAAAATCGAGACGCTGTCGGGCAGCGAGGGTTCCGTTCTCGATCCTGTGGTCTCCGTGCGCTGCCGTATATTTATAGAGGCCGAGGGAACGGCGACTATAGATATAATTTCCGGCGTAGCCGATACCCGCGAGGCGGCGCTCCGCCTGGTGGAAAAATATCGCGACCGCTCATTGGCGGATCGCGTTTTCGACATGGCCTGGACACACAGCCAGGTGCTGCTCCGCCAGCTGAACGCCTCTGAGGGCGACGCCCAACTGTACAATCGCCTGGCCGGATCTATAATCTACGCCAGCGCGTCACGGCGGGCCGACGCGGCAGTTCTGGCGAAGAACAACAGAGGTCAGTCAGGCCTTTGGGGCTATTCCATTTCAGGCGATCTGCCCATAGTTCTGCTTCATATCGAGGATCCCGATAACATCGATCTGGCGCATCAATTGCTGCAGGCTCATGCGTACTGGCGTCTGAAAGGGCTGGCTGTGGATCTGGTCATATGGGACGAAGACAGGGCTGGGTATCGGCAATTACTTCACGATCAGGTACTGGAGCTTGTGGCTGCGGCGGGTGGCGCGGAGGAGACGACGCGCCGAGGCGGTGTCTTCGTAAGACAGGCCGACCGTATCGCGGAGGAGGATCGCATCCTCATCCAGGCTGTAGCCAGAGTCGTGATTTCCGACGCCAGAGGAACGCTAGGCGAACAGATCAGGGGGCGGACTCCTAAGGATATCGGCGTTCCCCGTCACCCGAAACGTTACGTCCGAGAAAAGGAAATTCCGACCGTTGCCCTGCAGCCCCGCGATGACCTCCTCTTTTACAACGGCCTGGGCGGCTTTACGTCCGACGGCCGGGAATACGTCATCACTACGGCTCGCGGACGCGCGACGCCGACGC
>JAISQP010000072.1 GCA_031274115.1 Synergistaceae bacterium | reverse complement strand
CTTGTCCTTCATCGCGTTATATGTCCGGCGAACGTGGAGGGGGAGATAACATGGGTTGCCCCGAACGGAAAGATATCGAGCGATGGAATAGTCGCGAAAGTCGAGACCGGACCCGGTCGTGTGATAGACGTGCCGCTTACGCAGCGCTGGCCCGTTCGAACCCCCCGTCCTTACAGAGAGCGCCTTCTGCCGGATGAACCTCTAGTGACTGGGCAGAGGGTGATAGACGGGCTCTTCCCGCTTGCCAAAGGCGGAACCGCTGCTATTCCCGGCGGCTTTGGAACAGGAAAGACCGTGACGCAGCATCAGCTCGCCAAGTGGAGCGAGGCTCAGATCGTCGTCTACATTGGCTGCGGGGAGAGGGGCAACGAGATGACCGACGTCCTCGAGCAGTTCCCGGTCTTAGAGGATCCTCGCTCCGGCAGACCGCTTATGGAAAGAACCATACTGGTTGCCAACACGTCGAACATGCCCGTAGCGGCGCGGGAGGCGTCAATATACACCGGCATCACCATAGCTGAGTACTTCCGGGACATGGGTTATGACGTCGCGCTGATGGCCGACTCGACCTCCCGTTGGGCGGAGGCGCTGCGCGAGATATCCGGGCGCCTCGAAGAGATTCCCGCGGAAGAGGGCTTCCCCGCCTATCTCCCGTCGCGTCTGGCTGAGTTCTACGAGCGCGCCGGGCGCGTGGTGACTGAGTACGGCGAGAACGGCAGCGTCTCCATAATCGGCGCGGTATCGCCGCCCGGCGGCGACTTCACGGAACCGGTTACCCGTCACACGAAGCGCTTCATTCGTTGTTTCTGGGGGCTAGATAAGAACCTCGCGAACGCCCGCCACTTTCCCGCGATATCCTGGCTCGACTCGTACAGCGAGTATGCGCAGGAGGTGGAGACCTGGTTCCAGAGCAACGTGGAGCCCAGATGGGGCGAACTGCGCGAGAAATCCCGCGCGATACTCATGGAGGACGAAAAGATTCAGCAGGTAATAAGGCTGGTCGGAGAGGACGTTCTCCCCGACGATCAGAGGCTTCTGGCGTACACCGCGTTTCTTGTAAAAAATGGCTATCTCCAGCAGGCGGCGTTCGGCTCTGACTCCTATTCGTCCCCGTCGAAGGGTTTTGCGATACTGGATTTGATAATGTACTTCTACGACAGAGGACTTTCGCTCGTCAGGCAGGGCGTTCCGATTTCGCTCATACGCGACAGCGACGCCGTGGCCGATCTTACTCACCTTCGCGAGATACCCGCTGAAGACGCGGAAGCGTTCGAAAAGGCGCGCGCGAATCTGGACAGCCACCTTAACAGGGTTGAAACTGAGCGAACCCGTGAACAGGAGGGCGCAAAATAATGCCTCAGTCCGAATATATTGGAATAACCCAAATAAACGGCCCATTTATCCTGGTAGAGAACACTCCGGACGCCTTTTACGGCGAGCTGGTCGACGTGCGGGTCGCCGGCGGAAAAATCCGCCGCGGCAGGGTAGTCTCGCTCTCGAACAAAGCCACTTTGATTCAGGTTTTTGCCGGGACGGACGACCTCATCCCGAGCAAGACCAGGATACGTTTCCTTCGCAAGTCTCTGGAGGTCCAGCTCTCTCCCTTCATCGTCGGCCGCACTTTCAACGGCCTCGGGGAACCCGCCGACGGCTGCGGTCCGGTCTTCGGCGGCAAACGCGTTGACGTGAACGGAATGCCGCTGAACCCGATGGCGCGCCAGTACCCTAAGGACTTCATTCACACAGGGATTTCGGCCATCGATACGCTCACGACGCTGATACGCGGACAGAAGCTGCCCATCTTCTCCGGCAACGGGCTTCCTCACAATCAGCTTGCAGTGCAGATCGCGACCCAATCCCGGCTGATGACCTCCGAGAACTTCGCCGTGGTGTTCGCCGGCATAGGAATAAAGCACGACGACGCGGAGTTCTTTCAAAGAGAGCTGTCAGAGAAGGGGCGATCCAACAACATCGTCACGTTCCTCAATCTGGCGGACGACCCCGTCATCGAACGCATCGCCACCCCGCGCATGGCTCTTTCCGCGGCTGAGTATATGGCGTACGAGCTGGGTATGCACGTGCTCGTCGTGATAACGGATATGACAAGCTACTGCGAGGCGCTGCGAGAGCTTGGCGTCGCCGCCGGAGAGGTCCCGAGCCGCAAGGGTTACCCCGCGTATCTTTACAGCGATCTGGCGTCCTTGTACGAGAGGGCCGGCGTCGTTCGCGGGATCAGCGGGAGCGTGACGCAATTGCCGATCCTGACGATGCCGAACGACGACATAACCCATCCTATTCCGGATCTGACCGGTTTCATAACCGAGGGACAGATAGTCTTGAGCCGGGAACTGGAGGGGAAGGGGATCTACCCGCCCATAGACGTTCTCACAAGTCTGTCGCGCCTCATGAAAGACGGCATTGGGAAGGGCTACACACGGGACGATCACCCGAACCTCGCGAGCCAGCTCTTCGCGTCGTACAGCAGGGTGCAGGACGTCCGCTCTCTTGCCGGCGTAGTAGGCGAGGACGAGCTCTCGAAGACCGATAAACAGTCCATCACGTTTGGCGAGTTCTTCGAGAAAAGATTTCTCAAGCAGGGCAAGGACGAGGACCGTGAGATAGGCTACTCCCTAGATATGGCGTGGGATATACTCTCGACTCTTCCAAGAGGAGAACTGACAAGAGTCTCGCTGGACGAGATAAAGGAGCACATCAAGGAGTAAAAAGGGCGTCTTTTGCGATAAAAGTCATGAAGCGACGGTCGAAATAATCGGTTATTTCGGCCGTCGCTCTTTTTTGCCCGCGATATTATCGATAAAATGTGAGTGTAGGGCTTGTCTTACATTAACCAATATCCGCGTATTCCGCTAACGTTCCCTCGAATGTCCTGATTTTTTCGTTCTCAATTATCAGGAGGCGGTCTCCGACCCTTTCTGCGAGTCTCCTGTCATGCGTCGCCAGCAGGAGAGCGCCCTTCCACGCCAGGAGAAGCTCTTCGAGCGCTTCCGTCGTGTAGAGGTCTATGTGATTCGTCGGCTCGTCCAACAGCAGTGTGTTGAGGTTCGAGGCAAAGAGCGCGGCGAAGGCGACCTTGGCCCGCTCGCCTCCGGAGAGCAGTCCGCATTTTTTGTAAACCGCGTCGCCCTTTATCTCCAGGCGCGCCAATATCGTCCGAACCTCGTGTTCTTGCAGGTCCGACGTCAATCTCACGTTCTCGAGGATTGTGCGCGATCGGTCGATAGATTCGTGTCCCTGTTTGAAATACCCGATTCTCGCGCCCGAAGCCCTCTTTATAGGAGGTTCCCCGCATTCGATCAGGCCGAATAACGTCGTCTTGCCGCTGCCGTTCGGGCCGAGCAGGATCGTGCGCTTGCCGGTTTTTACCTCGAAGCTCGCGTCGTCCAGAATCACCCTGTCATCGAACGCGACAGTGAGCCCGGACGCCCTGATTACCGCGTCTGAGGCGACTCGCTCGGATACGCCCAGCGTCATCTTTATCTCCGGCAGATCCATCGGGCGGTCTTTTTTTTCGAGCATATCCGCGCGCTTCGAGATGACCCTGGCGGTTGCCTTCAAAACGCCCTGCGCCTTGAGACCCTTGCCGGGGTTAATTCGCGCTTCGCTCGGCGACATCCGAGAAGGGGGCTTCGCCGCCCTCGCCGCCCGGTCGCTCGCCATTCTCGCGGCTTCCCGGAGACGCTTCCGCTCCCGCCTGTACTCCTCGTACTCGAACGCCGCAAAGTCTCGCTCGCGCTCCTCCTGAAGCCGCCACGCCGAGTAATTCCCCGGAAAGACCCTGAGATCTCCGTCCTCGAGCTCCCAAATCCTGCCGCATAGATAGTCCAGAAGGTCCCTGTCGTGAGAGACCAGCACGAGAGCGCCCTTGAACGAATGGAGCGTCCGGCGCAGATCCTCCGCTCCCTGCCAGTCGAGGTTCGTGGAAGGCTCGTCCGCGAAGATCACGTCCGGTTTTCCCGCAAACGCCTCGGCTATCGCGGCTCTGGTCAGTTCCCCTCCGCTGGGGCGCTCTGAGAGCGAAGGAGCTTCGAACACGCGCCTGCCACAGCGCGCGCCGGGGGCAGCAAATTTTCTGAGCTCGTCAGAGTCCTGCTCCTGACGGATCATCGTAACTTTCCCCCGGACGTCGACGCGTCCTCCGTCCAACTCCGTCTCTCCCGCCAGCGCCGAGAGCAGAGTGCTCTTCCCCGCGCCGTTGTATCCGACGAGCCCTATCTTGTCTCCGCTAAAAAGCTCTAAATTACTGATTTTGAATATAACTCTGTCACCGTAAGCTTTATAAATATTCACGGCTTTGAGAAGAAATGATGAACTCATAAAAACGCCTCCCGAACCCAAGTCGTCCGGAAGGCGCAAATATGACGCGCAAAGCGAAGTATCAGAGAACAGATAAATCTCAAGAACTCAACCGAACGAGCAAGGAACACATAAAAGCCCATTTAAATCGCTTAATATCAAAATAAGCCTTCACAAAATAACCTGACCGCAAAAAGGCGGTCATGCCCCTGCTTCATAAATATTCGGTTTTAGTTCTTCATACCAGTAAATACACCTCATGAAAAAATTTTACCGCATGACGCAATGCTACAGCTCTCACGCCCCCGTGTCAACCTTCAGCTATATACATCAGGAAGCCGGTGACGCTGCTTCGAATGAATATGCGCTCTCTTTCCCGCAGGTCGTCGGGGAGATCGGCGTATCCGCTAAGGAGAGGGTCTTCGGACAGCAGCCGGTCGACTATGGCGTCTTCCGGCTGATCCGCCATGCCGGAAATGATCTTCAGCCATTCATCGATCTGTTTTTTCGCCAGAGAGATCATGGTTCTGGCGTCTCGGGAGAGGCCCCAATGCGAGTAGCACAGGAGCTCATCGCCGGAGATTGCCGCTTCGAGTTTGCAGAGAGAGTCGCGCGCTGTCGCGTGGTCGTATTTTGGCGGCGTCGTGGGATGGATGTACGGAGAGCTCGCCGTCTCCATCGGGATGCAAAGCCCGGCCGCCTCCCCCGCAAAAAAGAGTTTTTCGCCTTCGAATGGAGCTATGAACGACAGGTGGTGCGGAGCGTGCCCCGGCGTTTCGATCGTCGTTACGCCGGGGACCTCGCATCCTTCCAGCAGAGCGCCGGGGTCGAGCGGCGCCGGCTCGCCGTACATTTTCGCTATGTCTCCGAGCGTATGAATGGAGGCTGACCATAATTTGCCAGGGTCCAGCAGATGTCTGCGCGCCTTCGGGTGGGCAAGGACCTTCGCCTCTCTGCGCCGCTCGCAAAACTGGCCGATTCCGCCGGAGTGATCCAGGTGGATGTGAGTCAGCAGAACGAGGTCGACTCCGTCCGTCACCTCTGAGAGCTTATCCAGAAGCAGATCTATACTGCTCGCCGGCCCGGGGTCGACCAGAATTCTCCGCCCCGACGGGTCCACAAAAAACCAGGACGCGATGAATTGCCTGAATCCTGTCATAGCCTGCGGAAGATCCAGCAACCGTAAACCCGCCGGCAGTTCGCGGCGTACATATTCGTCTTCACGCGTCATTTTACAGCCACCGCCTTCCTTTAAGAAAACAAGGATACAACAAACGCTTGAATTTGGCGAGTGACATCAGCGCCGGCCGCCGCTAGTTTGTTTTGTAGTCGTAGAATCCCTTTCCGGTTTTGCGCCCCAGGAGGTTTCCTCTTACCATTTTTGTAAGCAACGGGTGAGGGCGGTATTTGGGATCGCCGAATTCGCGGTATAAGACTTCCATTATCGCGAGACAGACATCGAGGCCTATCAAATCGCCAAGCTCCAATGGGCCCATCGGATGCGCCGCTCCGAGCTTCATTGCGGCGTCTATGTCCTGAGCCGAAGCGGCGCCCTCCGCGTAGATGGCGACGCCTTCGTTCACGAGAGGGATCAGTATGCGGTTTACGATAAAGCCGGGGGATTCGCTGACCATTACGGGGGTCTTCCCGATATTGACCGCGATATCCCTCAATCGCTCAGCCTGCGCGCGAGGCGTATTTATCCCTGAAATTATCTCGACCAGCTTCATTACCGGCGCCGGGTTGAAAAAGTGCATGCCGGCCACCTCCCGCTTCAGGCCGCGCGATAACTCCGTCAGGGACAAGGAGGACGTGTTTGACGCGAATATGACGTCTTTTTCGCAAATATCGTCGAGTCGGGCGAATATCTTCTTCTTTACGGCCATATCCTCCAGAACCGCTTCCAGCACCAGGCCGCAATCGCCGACGTCGTCCGCGGCGCCCGTCGTTATCCTGGCGGTGACGGCGGCGGCCTCGTCCGCCGTTATTTTTCCCCTGGAGATCAATTTTTCGAGCCCAGCCGATATCCGTTGCTTTCCCTTTTCCGCGATCTCTTCGCTTATGTCGCACAGTTTCACTTCGAATCCGTCAACTGACGCGAACGTCTGCGCTATGCCGCTTCCCATGACGCCGGCGCCGATAATGCCTACTTTCATGATCGTCATCCCCGTCTCAGCCGTCTATGAATGGTTCAGGTTCGCGTTTCTCTATAAAGGCGGTCATTGCGTTTATCTGGTCCTTCGACCCGAAGCAGCCTGCGAATTCATCGGTCTCGATGGCTATGCCGTCGCCGATAGGCTGATCCATCCCCTTCGAGACCGCCGCTTTCGCGGCTCTTACGGCGATCGGAGCGGAGGACGCTATCCTTTCGGCAAGCCCGATGGCCTCATTCATAAGCTCCTCCCGAGGATAAACGTGATTGACAAGCCCGATGCGAAGGGCTTCTTCCGCGTCTATGACGCGGCCGGTGAACAATAGCTCCATTGCCGCGCTCATCCCTACGATGCGCGGCAGCCGCTGAGTTCCCCCAAATCCGGGGATAATGCCTATCGTAGTCTCGGGTTGGCCGAAGGAGGCGCTCTCGCACGCAACCCGTATGTCGCACGCCATGGCCAGTTCGCAGCCGCCTCCGAGAGCGAATCCGTTCACGGCGGCGATTGTCGGCACGGCCAGTTTCTCCAGCTTGCTGAAGACGTCGTTGCCCTTTTTTGCCAGGTTCCGGCATTCGGGTTCTTTCAAAAAAACCATCTCCCCGATATCAGCGCCGGCGACGAATGACTTTCCGGTGCCCGTGACGATAACGCACCTCACGGCGCCGGGGTCTATGCCGTCCAATACCTCGCCCAGCTCCGTCAGCACATCCGAGTTCATGGCGTTCAAGCTCTTTTGTCTGTCGATGGTGATGATTCCTACATAGCCGCGCTGCTCATACTTTACGTACATAGATTTACCCCCCGAGGTTCTCCACTATCGCCGAGACTCCCATGCCGCCTCCGACGCAAAGCGTGGCAAGCCCGTACCTTGCGGCTCTGCGGCGCATTTCGTGCAGGAGAGTAACCAATATGCGCGCTCCGGCCGCTCCCACGGGATGTCCCAGCGCTATCGCGCCGCCGTTGACGTTGACCTTCGCTCTGTCCCATTCGAGCAGCTTCCCGACGGCCTCCGACTGCGCCGCGAAAGCCTCGTTCGCCTCTATGAGGTCGATGTCCGCGAGGGACAATCCCGCTTTCTCCAGCGCCTTTCGAGTGCTGTAGACAGGGCCTATTCCCATTATCGCTGGATCCACGCCCGCGGACGCCCCGGTCGAGAAACGGGCCATCGGCCGTATCCCCAGCTTTTCGGCTTTTTCCGCGCTCATGACTATCAGGGCGGCGGCGCCGTCGTTTATGCCCGACGCGTTTCCGGCCGTGACGGTTCCGCCTTGTTTGAAAGAGGGTTTAAGTTTCGCCAGCGACTCAACGGTGACTCCGTCGCGCGGAAACTCGTCGTCCTTGAACAGCTCCGGCTCACCCCTGGTTTTCAGGGGAACCGCCACGATCTCGTCCGCGAATTTATTTGCCCTCCTGGCGGCTTCGCACTTCCGCTGACTCTCCGCGGCAAACGCGTCCTGCGCCTCGCGCGTGACGCCGAATTTTTCCGCGACGTTCTCCGCCGTCATCCCCATGTGACAGTTGTTGAAAGCGTCCCAAAGAGCGTCGCGAACCATCACGTCGACGATTTCGCCGTCGTTCATCCTGTAGCCGAACCGCGCTTTGCTCAGCGCGTAGGGGGCGCCGGACATGTTCTCGACCCCGCCCGCCACGATCACATCCGCCTCGCCGGCGGCGATCTGTATCGCGGCCAGGTTGACGCACTTCAGGCCGGAGCCGCACACGTTGTTCAGGGTAAGCGCAGGTTTCTCGACCGGTATCCCAGCCATCACCGCTGACTGTCTGCCAACGTTCTGGCCCTGCGCGGACTGGAGAATGCACCCCATGAAGACCTCGTCGACTTCAGACGGAGCGACGCCGGCTCTGGACAACGCCTCTTCTATGACTATCGCCCCAAGTTTCGCGGCGGAAACGGAGGAGAGAGAGCCGCCGTATTTGCCTATTGCCGTGCGCGTCGCTCCGGTTAAAACAACCTCTCTTTTCATCCCCTGATCTCCTCTCAGGCGGGTCATTCCTTGATGCCGGCTATCTTCTTGGCTAATTCTTTTTTTGCGGAGAGATTACCCTGGCGCGATATCATTATCCTCTGAGCCTGCGGAGAGCCCGCGCCATGCATCGATTCAGTCCTGTAGCCCACCGCGGCCGAGCCAAGCGTGAGGTTTTCGATGAGCCGCAGGATGCGGATTCTATTTTCGGTTGAGACGCCTGATACGCCCTTGAGGTATTTATCGACGTAGGGCCCCAGCTTTGGATCGCGCAGGTCCTTCTCGGAGGGCGCCGTGACCACTACGCCGCCCGCGATATCCTCGGCGAGACGGGCAATTTCATAGGGGAAGCGGGTGACGTTCTGTTTGCAGATATTCGCCAGCAGGAGGTCGATTATGTAGTTCCCTGATTCAGTCCGCTTCCCCTCGGCGGAACACGCTATGCCGCAGCAGTAAAGCGTCTCGTTCAGATGCGTCATCTCGATGATCTTGTCCTTGATGTGAGAGGCCCTGGCCGTGCCGTTATAGTCCGCCGCGAGAGCCGCGGCGCCTATCAGCACGTCTCCGACGCCCACCTTGCACCCGCCGTAGCTCTGACGGTGGTACCCGGCGAAGCGCTCCACGAGAATCCCGGCGAATTCCGTCTCGCCGTTCAGGAATATCCTTTCGTTCGGCACGAACACGTCGTCAAATATGACAAGCGCCTCGACCCCGCCGAACTCGGCGTTGCCGACGTCTATGTTGCTTCCCTCCAGTTTTCGCGTGTCGGAAGCCTGGCGGCCGATTATCATAAAGAGCCCCCCGGCGTTGAGCGGCGCCGCGAACGACAGGGCGTAATCCCTGTCCTCCGGCGTCATCGAGATCGTGGGCATGACGATAATTTCGTGCGAGTTGAGGGCGCCCGTCTGATGGGCCTTCGCTCCCCGCACCACGATGCCGTCCGGTCTGCGCTCGACGACCCGGAGGTACATGTCGGGGTCGGGCTGTTCATGGGGGGCGAGAGATCTGTCGCCCTTCGGGTCGGTCATCGCTCCGTCGATGGTCAGGTCGTTCTCCCTGGCGTATTTCAGGAATTTTTTGAAGTTCTTGAAATATTGGGTACCGTATTTCTTGTCGATATCGTATGTCGTGCTCCAGAGAGCGTTGACGGAGTCCATGCCGACGCAGCGCTGAAAACACGAGGCCGTATGCTGGCCGAGAAGCCGCTGCATCTTTACCTTCCTGACCAGGTCGTCCGAACTGCGGTGTATATGATTGAATCGGTTGACCTTCTCGCCGGTCTCCGGATCGACGGCGGTCATGAGATCCTCGTACTCGGGCGCCTGGGCCAGATCGTAAGTCGCCCGGACGGAGTTGAGAGACGGTCGCAGCATGGGGTTGTCAACGGGGGAGTCTATTTTTTTACCGAGCAGATACACCTCCATACTGATTTTACGAATGCTCTCTATGTACTGTTCGCCTGTCATCAATGCCATAACTTCAGTCCTCCCGCGCGTATTGTCGTAAGCTTCACTTGCCGTAGTATACTTCTTTTACCAGCGCCTTCATCTGTTCCGGCGTCGGTTTGACCGGGCTCGAGTAATTGTTTACGTCCTCGGTCGATTTTTTCGAGACGTCTTCAAATTTTTTCTCGAACGCCGCGTCGTCCTTTATAAACTCCCTCATCGTCTTCGGTATGCCGAGCCTGGCGTTCAGGTCCTCTATTACGCCGAGCAGCGAGTTCTCTCCCACGAAGGAAGCCAGTTCGCGGTAACGCGCGGAGACCTTCGCGTCGGTCTCGTTGAATTTGATGGTATGCGGCAGTATGATCGCGTTCGCCAACCCGTGAGGTACCCCGAATTCAGCGCCGAAAGAGTGAGCTATGCTGTGGTTGATCCCGAGCCCGCAGTTTGCGAAGGATATGCCCGCCATACACGAGGCGAGGAGCATCTTCTCCCTGGCGGCGAGGTCCTTACCGTTTTCGTAGGCTATCGGCAGGGCGCTGCGCGCCTGAATGAACGCGGAGATGGCGAGACCGTCCGAAAACGGGTTTGCGGAGACCGAAACGTACGCCTCGACGATGTGCGTGATGACGTCCATCCCGGAACCGGCTGTCAGCCCCTTTGGCATCGACGCCGAGTACAGCGGGTCTAAAATCGCGACGTCGGGGATAAGTCTCTTCTTTGTGCCTACCACGACGACCTTCCTGAGTTTTTCCGTGTCCTTTACCATGGCCGCTATAGTGCACTCGCTGCCGGTGCCGGCGGAGGTGGGTATGCAGCAGAGGCGCGCCCTCTCCCTTATTTTCTTGAAGAAGTTCGGCAGCGCGATCTCCTTCAGCTTCGAGACCTCCGGGTTCTCGTACATGACCCACAAAGTCTTCGCGGCGTCTATGGCCGACCCGCCCCCGAAGGCGATTATCCAGTCCGGTTCGAAGGCCTTTATCGCGGCGATGCCCCTGCTGATCGACGCGAATGTCGCGTCTTCCTCTATGTCCGTATACTTCTCCCATTTGAAGCCGCCCTTTTCGAGCGCGTCCGTGACCGGCTTTAAAAGCCCGAGATCTTCCATGACCGTCCCGGTCATGACGATCATGGCCCGTTTTTTCTCCGATGGCAGCTCCTCCAATGCGCTTGTCGCGTTCTCGCCGTAATGAATGTTGTTGCAGCCGAGCTTGACCATATTCATTGTTTTCTTCCTCCTCGAGCTTACATCGATTTACGGAATATTGGGCGACCGCCTCACAGGCCCATATAAGCCGCCGGGTTTTGCAGACGCTGCCGCATCAGCTCGATGGCCGCCCCTATGTGATAGCCGTCTAATACGGCGTGGTTGTGAGTGAGGCCGAAGCCCGTGACGCGGCGTACGGCGGTCGAGTCGTCGTCCAGGACGACCAGTCGTTTCTCCGTCACTCCGATCGCAAGCATCGCGCACTCGGGCGGGTTCAGGATGACGGTGGAAAAACGTATGCCCTGCACTCCGATGCTGCTGATGGTGAAGGTGGAGTTCTTCATATCGGCGAGCGGCAGTCTGCCCTGCTTGACGAGGTCAGTCTTCTCACGCAGCTCCTCGCTGACGGCGAATATGTCCTTGTCCTGCGCTTCCCTTATCACCGCCGTCATAATCCCGCTCTCCAGACCGACGCCGACGGCCACGTTGCATGATTCATAGGTAATCAGCTCTTCTCCGATCACGGCGGAGTTGAGCAGGGGATATTCCCGCAGTACCGTGGCCATGATTCGTACAAACATGGATGTGACGGTGACTTTGTCGTTTTTTGCCTTCAGCTCGTCCTTCAGAGCGAAGAGGGCGTCCGTTTCGAGTTCGAAGTAAGGACTGGCCTGTGGCATGGTTTGAAGACTCTCGCTCATTTTGGCGCCGATAAAACGTCGGACGGAGTTTAACTTCTTTCTTGTCTTTATTCTCATATCATCTGCGGGTTTGTCCATGCCAGAGGCCTCCTTTGCCTGGGTTAAAACGTTATCAGAACTTTCTTCTGAAATTCCTTCTTTTCAAAACGGTCCATGACGCTGAGAATGTCGCTGAACGGGAAGTAGTCGGATATATAGTCCTTCAGGTTTACGGCGCCGTTTTTCACCATAGAGAGCAGCTGCGGGTGCGCCCAGTACTCGTTTTCCTTGCGTATCATCAGATGGAAGATCATCGTCCAGTTGTAATGCGCCGGAGTCCAGTCGATGTTAGCGTTAGTGACCCCGGGCACGCCGAAGCAGCAGAGCTTGCCGTGGTCCACCAGCAGGTGCATGGCCTCGTTGTATATCGACGTGAGGCCAACTGCGTCGAGGACGTTTTGAACCCCGCCCGGGCATATTTCCTTAATCTTCTTTATGCGGTCGGGGTCGTCCGCCCGGACTGTGAAATCCGCGCCCTGCGCTTTCGCCTCCTCGAGCTTGTTGTCGAAGATATCGACGGCGATGATCGGCCGAAGTCCGAACAGGCTCGCGAATTTGACGAAGGAGAGCCCGATTGCCCCCATGCCGTAGATCACTATACTTTCATTCGCGTCCAGCTTGAACTCCCGCATCGTGCCCAGAGGCTCGCGCAGAGTGTTGAACATCGAAGCGTCAATGGGGTCCATCCAGTCCGGGACTATCGTCTGCACAAGGCTGACTCCCGGCGGCGGGCCGTATTTCCCCACATTCCAGGCCGCGCGGTCGAAGACGACGCCGTACTCGGCCATGGATCCCCAGGCCGAGCCGTAGCCCTCTATGCCAAAGTTGAACGGAAGCGAAACGATGTCTCCGATTTTGTAGCTGGTACAAGCGGCGCCGACTTCCACAACCTCTCCTACTGCCTCGTGGCCTATCACGAGCGGATACATTTCGGGCGGAGTGCCCTTCAGAACGCCGTGCAGGATTTTCATATCGCTTCCGCAAATTCCGCACACTTTTGTCTTCACGAGGGCCATGCACTCATTGATCTTCGGGTCGGGAATCTCTTTCACGGAACGTGAATAATCTTTCTCGATTATCAACGCTTTCATTAAAAGGACCTCCTCTGTGTTATTTTAACAATTTGAGCATTCCGGCCTTGATTTCGGCGGCTTGCGGAAAGGCGTATTCCTCGACCGCGCCGAAGGGAATGCAGGTGTTATATCCGCAGACGCGCAGGACCGGCGCCTTCAGATCGCCGAGGCAATTCTCTCCGATCAGCGACGAAATAACCATGCCAAACCCGCCCCGTCCGGGCGCCTCGTGGGAGATGAGCGCCCTGCCGGTTTTTCTCACCGAGGCGAAAATCGTTTCGACGTCCAAAGGCGCTAGCACCCGTGGATCTATTATTTCAATGGTCTTGCCCGTCTCGGCCTCCGCCTCTTTCGCCGCCTCGACGGCGCGGAATAGAGATCTGTGCCACGCTATTACCGTGAGGTCCGAGCCCTCTTTCACGATTTTCGCGGCTCGCGTGAGCGGCGGTATGCTCTTGTCGGATTCGTCCACCTCTTCCTTCACGCTCATAGCGGCCATGCGGGCGAAGATGAAGACAACAGGGTCGTCGTCCATAACGGCCGCCTTCAGGAAATAGCGCAGGTCGCTGGGAGCGGTGGGCGCGACGATCTTGAGTCCCGGAATATTCGCGAACCAGCCCTCGACGCTCTGGGAATGCTGGCTTCCGCTCTTGCCGCCGCCGCCTTCCGGCAGTATATAGGTGACTGGAAGGCTTATATTGCCGTTAGAGTTGAAACGCGCTTTTGCGGCCATGTTGACGACTCCGTCGAATATGATCGTCGCGAAATCGGCGAACATTAGCTCCGCGATCGGGCGATACCCGCCATAAGCCATTCCGTTTGCGATGCCGACATATCCCGCCTCCGAGATCGGAGTCTGAATGACCCGGTTTCGTCCGTATTTGTCGTACAAACCTCGGAAATACCCCCAACAGCCGCCCTTGGGGCCTATGTCTTCGCCGAGGCATATCACCTTTTCATCGGCGGCCATCAATTCGTGCAGCGCGAGAGCTAACGCTTGCAATCCCATCATTTCGCTCATCAGATCGCACCTCCGGCATCATTCGAATACAGGCAGTTATAATCGAGCACTTCCTCTCTGCTCGGGTGTTCGGCGGCCACAGCTCTCTCGAAGGCTTCGGAGAGAATCTTCTTCTGCTCGGCCCAGACTTTTTCGAACAGCGCGTCGGTCGCCACTCCGCGTTCAAGCAGCTTCTTCTCGTAACGTTTGACCGGGTCCAATGCGTCGAGGTTATTGAGGAACGAGGTGTCCCTGTAAGCCGACTGATCGTCGCCCACGTAATGCCCGTGCCAGCGCCATGTCTTCAGTTCGATGACGTTGGGCTCGTTGTTCTCCGCGAGTTTTAAGCCCTCGAGCAGCGCCTCTATAACAGCCTCGACGTCGTTCCCGTCCACGCTGCAGCCGCGCATCCCGGAGGCTTCGGCCCGCAGGTACAGATCCGCTATCGGCGCCTGTTCCTTGACGGGGGTCGTCATCGCCACTCCGTTGTTTTCGATCACGTACAATATGGGTAATTTCAGGATGGACGCCAGATTCATTCCCTCGTAGACTGACCCCTGGCTCATGGCGCCGTCGCCTATGGAGCAGAGCGCGACGGTGTCTTTCAGGCCCTTGTCCTTTATGGTCCAGGCGTAACCGGTGCTCGAAAGCAAACCGGCGCCGAGGATTCCGCACATGGGCAGAAGTTTGTCTTTGAGCGATACGAGGTGATATTCTCCCGAGCAGCCGTGCAATAAGCCGGTTCGCTTGTTCATCAGCTCGCCCAGAAACGGGTCGTTCCCTATGATTTTCGCGATCAGAGGCTGTTGTCTGTGAGTGCAGTGCACGTAGACGTCCAGGCCGGACATTTCGACCGCCAGCAGTATGCCCGCGCTTATGGCCTCCTGTCCGAGGCTGGGATGGATGGCGCCGCTGATCCTTCCGCCCAATATGTACTCGACGATTTTGTCTCCCATGGTTCTGGAAAATACAAGCTTTTCATGCGCATCCAACATTTGCTCTTTAGAGAGATGCATTATTTCGCCCCCCAGATTAAGACTTGTAATACCATTTCAACACCGTGGGTTCCACCCACGCCCGATTAGGCGAAGCGGTATAAACTGCCGGTCCCGTCAGAAATTTCCCCAAACGCCATCCATTCCGCTGCTGCCGCAAGGGCACGACGAAGTATTTTCGCGCCGGAAGCCACGCTCCTTTCGTTGTTATAATTTGAGCCATGGAAGGCTCTAACAAACTGTTAAGATGAGTTAAGTTTAATTACCTTACAGCAAGTTTAATCGTTAATCAATGGGATCAATGGATTTTGTCGGTTATAACAATTTCAGCGCCAACTAGGTATGTTTTGAGGGTAATCCCGCGCGCGTTTTTGACCGGCCCTCCGATTGCCGGTAAAGAGGGACCGGAGGGCGTTCGGCGGAGGAAAAAACCCGAGGGCGGCCGCCTCGCGGCGGTACTCTCGGGCGTGTTTTGAAAATCGCGCGGAATGTTTGGATATAGGCTTAATTATACCAATGCGGCGGGCGGACTCCCAGGCGTTCGTACAGATACAGCTGTTTTTTGGTGATCTCTCCGAGAAAAGGCTTCTTCCCGTGCTGTTCGAAGCGCTCTATCACGTCGAGTTCGTCCAGCAGCTCATGCATGGTATACCTTCTGTAAAGGTCGTTCTCGTTCATCGTTTTTTTTATGTACGACATGTAGATCAGGGCGACGAACTGCACGAACAGCCGTCCCTCGATGTTTTCCTCCGAATATTCGGAGGTCCTCCGCATGTTAACGCGCTCCTTGATGTTCCCGAACGCCGTCTCTATCATTGATTTGGCGCAGTAGACGTCGAGAGCCTGCAGCGGTTCCTTGATATCGTTGGATATGAACGCGAAGTATCCGTAATTTTTCCTGTCGCCGGCGACGGCGTCCTGTTTTTGGGTTATGGAGAGCCTTCTCTCTGGGTGGTTGTTCAATATCTCGTAGTATCTGGCGTAGAACTTTTCGTATTCCGGAATCAGCCATCCGGAGGCCAACTCCTCCTCCAGATTGTCGAGCAGCTTGTTCAGCGCTATTTTATCGTCCGCGGCCCTCTGGTCGTTATAGAAAAGATGCAGGTACATGTTGCGGGCGTCCTTGAAAACATCCCCCGTTCGCGGTCTTGTCTCGCTGTAATCCCAATTCATGAGGAACGAATCGTAGTATATGCCGTACTTGGTGCTGTAGTGGTTTTGGTACGTCATCCTGTCGCGCGCCTCGTCAAGTTTTTCCCTGACCGGCTTAGTTGCCATCTTGGCGGCGATCAGAAAGTTACGGCGATCCTTGTACAGCTCGTTGACGTTTTTTTCGCTGTAGAACCCCCGGCCCATCACGAGCTTCGTGTTTTCGTTGCTGAGGAAGCCTATGTCGGAAAGTATGCCGGGAACCGCCTTGGCGTCCGTGATGTTAATCGGCAGCGTTTTGAAGTAAACGGGCAATCTGGAGGATTCCCCGAAGACCACGGCGAGATTGACGTGCGACAGAGGATCCGGGCCTTTGTCCAGGTTGAGCCTGGCTCGCTTGAGCGATTTGGAGAACGACGCCACCGAGGCGACGCCGTAGACGAGGTATTCGTTCTCGGACCTGCGCTTGTGCTGAAGCTGAAAAAATTTATGTATCTCTTCCTCTTTGAACGCGGCGAAGAACTCGTTTCCCCTCTGCGAGGGGATGATTCTGCCGCATGGGTTCGCGTGTGTCCGCGCCCATTTGGGAAACCGGCTCAACGGATTGTAGTTCTCCATTATCAGGTAGTAGGCGATGGACATTATCTGCCGATAGGAATCGGGAAAGCATTTTTTGAGATCCTCCGTGACGCCCAGTTTTTCGCCTATTGTGTCGAAGAGATACGTTGCCCCGTAGAAGCTGCTCCGCAGCTCTTGGCAGGACAACAGCCCCTGCTCCGCCGACTGCTGGGCGGCGCCCTGATATTTCTTCGAGTGGATTATCTCTCCGGTGGCGGGGTCGATCTTACCGATGTATTTCCGCTGATTGCGGGCTTGTTTTTTTTCCTTGTCCCAATATCCCTTTGATTCATAGACGTAAGTGACCCCGTTCTTCTTGTTCCTGAGGTAAACTATGGACATTTGGCAACCCCCCATGATTATTGTCATAATTATAATAATTGCTCATGGCGAGGTCAATGGAATTTAAAATTATCGTTAGTTTCGGGAAGCGTGGTATTCCTCCTCGTAAAAAATCGCCCCTGATGGGCGTTATAAATTACCTCTTGCTATAATGTCCCAGAGGCCCCGGAGAAATACAGGGCTCTCGGGAGGAAACCTCCAAACGCGAGAGCGGGAGGAGGTAGAATCGTGAGCGAGAAGAAGCGCAAAAAGCACAGAAAAAAGTGTAAAAAGAAGAACCGCCCACTTGTATGGGCGGCCCTCTTCGTAAAGCTCTTCAAAACGCTTATTCGAGTGGTGACTCGATAGGCCGAGGTTGGTTGTAAGACCCGGTCGAGTCGGAAGCTCGACCGGGCGTCCCATTACCGGGGCCTCGCTAATTATAACACGCGTTCTTGCTTTTTGGCTATGCGCTGCCTCGTCCGAAAGCCGACGCCGCGCGCGGATTGAGGGAGTTGTGGATTTTCCGACAATTAACCGCGTTTTATGTTAGAATTGCGAGATAGCGTTTCTTAAATGCCATTCTAATTTAAAGGAGTTGTTCTGTAATGTTGAAAAAGTCTGTTGTCCTTTGTATTGCCGCAGCTGTCCTCCTGGCGCTCTCCGGCGCCGTCTTCGCAGCCGCTCCCGTCAAGATAGGGCACACTGTCTCACTGACCGGGGGCGCCTCCATGTGGGGGCAGTCCGAGGCGAACGCGATCGATATGCTGGTGAAGGTCATCAACGCCAATGGCGGCGTCCTGGGCAGGCAGATCGAGATCGTGCGCTACGACAATCGCGGAGACGCGATTGAATCGGTCAATGTTGCCCGCAGGTTAGCCGGCGAGAAGGTTGTCGCTGTGATAGGCCCCGCGCAGAGCGGAAACGCTATCGCGACGGCGCCTGTGCTGGAGCGCGGGCGTATCCCCATGATAGTGACCACCGCCACCAACCCCTATGTGACCATCGACCAGAAGACGGAGAAGACCCGCCCCTACGCCTTCCGCCCCTGCTTCATCGATCCTTTCCAGGGGACGGTCGCCGCGCGTTTCGCCGCGGACAGGATGAACGCGAGGAGAGCGGCCGTGCTCTATGACGTGGGCTCCGACTACGGGCAGTGGCTCACGAAATATTTCGAGGACGCGTTCACCGCGCGCGGCGGCAAGGTTCTGACCAAGGAGGCCTTCCGCTCTGAGGAGCTGGACTATCGCGCTCAGCTCGGAAAGATCAAGGAACTCAACGTCGACGTCATATTTATCCCCACCAGCCAGAAGGAGGCCGCGATGGCCGCCAAACAGGCTCGCGATCTCGGGATCAACGCCGCTTTCCTGGGGACGGACAACTGGGGGAGCCCGGACCTGATCGACCTTGGCGGAGAGGCTGTCGACGGCGCTTTCTTCGTGAACCTCGCCGACCTTGACGACCCAGATATCCGTGACTTTGTAACGGGATACCGCGCGGCTTTCGGAGCGGACCCCGTGCTCCCGAACCCGGTCATGGCGCAGGACGCCCTCATCATGATAGTCGAGGCCGCCAAAGCCGCAAGGTCGTTCGAGGGGGCAAAGCTCGCGCAGGCGCTGGCTAATCTGAAGGACATCAAGGTGACGAGCGGCGTTCTGACGATGGACCCGACCAACCATAACCCGCTGGACAAGCCCGCGGTCATCCAGAAGGTAGACGTGGCTAAAAAGGCGTTCGTCTTCGTCGAAAAGTATCAGGGGCAGTAGACGAATGACCGGGACAGCACTGAGGACGTCGTAAGTGTTTTTGCAGACCATTGTCACCGGTCTTTCGATCGGTGGCATATATTCACTGATGGCGGTGGGTTACTCCCTGATCTTCAGCGTGCTGTCCTTCAGCAATTTCGCGCACGGAGCGGTTATTATGCTTGGGGCGTATATCGGCCTCGCGCTGGCGACTCAGCTCCACCTGGGGCTTGGCCTGGTGGTGACTGGCGGCGTCGTCGGCGCTGGGATCATATCGGTCTTCAATGAGCGCGTCGCGTACGCGGCGCTGCGCCGCAGGAAGGCCCCGTCGCTCTTTTTGATGATAAGCGCCATGGGTTGTTCCATGTTCTTGGAGAACATGGTCTACGCGACGATAGGCTCCCGTTTTTACGCCTTCCCGGAGTTTTTCAGGAGGCAGGTCGTTCAGGTCGGCGGCAGTTCGGTGAGCCTGCTGGACCTCTTTGCCTTCGCCGTGTCGATAGGCGCGATATTCGCGCTTCACATCTTCATCACGCGCACAAAGACCGGCATCGCGATCCGGGCCGGTGTGGGGGATATGACGATGTGCTCCCTCATGGGGGTCAACACCGACAGGCTGATCTCAATCGTCTTCTTCCTCGCCGGCGCTTTCGCCGGGGTGGCCGGAGTTTTTCTGGGGATAAAGTACCTCGTCTATCCTACGATGGGATGGGTGACGAACAAGGCCTACATCGCCGCGGTTATCGGAGGGCTCGGCAGTCTGCCCGGCGCGCTTATAGGCGGTTTGATCCTTGGCGTGCTCGAAACGCTGGTCTCCACGTACGTCTCAAGCGTTATGAGGGACGTCTTCAGCTTCACGGCGCTGATAGCGCTTCTGATCTGTCTCCCGAACGGCCTCTTGGGGCTGGAGACCGAGGAAAAGGTCTAGCCGGGATGGATTACGTCGTCAACATCGCCATGCTGGCCTGCGTCAACATGATCGCGGTGCTCGGTCTCTCCATATTCACGGGCTTTACGGGGCTTTTCTCCCTGGGACACGCCGCCTTTGTCGGCATAGGCGCCTACGCGTCCGGGGTGTTGACCTATCACTGGAACGTCCCGTTTATCCTCGCGATAATCGCTGGGATGGCCGCAGCGGGCCTCTCCAGCCTCATCATCGGTATTCCGACGCTCCGGGCGAAGCTGCGGAGCGACTACTTCGCGATAGCGATTCTCGGCTTCGGCGAGGCGCTCCGCGTCTGTCTCGAAAACCTCTCCATAACGAACGGGGCGAGGGGTCTCTCGGTCGACGAACTGAGCGGGCCGGTGTGGGTTCTGGGCTCGCTCATCGTCTGCGTCGCGGCGGCGCGAAATTTTATGAAATCCCGCTTCGGGGCCATGTGCGTCGCCATACGCGAGGACCCGATAGCGGCGGAGATGGCCGGAATAGACCTCTTCAGGACGCGTCTGCTTTCGCTCGTGGTGAGCGCCGTCCTGTGCGGCGCGTCCGGGGCGCTTCTGGCGCACAAAATAGCCTTTATTCAACCGGTGATGTTCACCCTCACTCAATCCACCCAGCTTCTCGCGTCCGTCATCGCGGGCGGGATGGGCAGCATGTCAGGGCCGCTCATCGTCTCGTTCGTCTTCACAGCCCTCCCGGAGGCCCTGCGCGGCCTCAACATGTGGCGTCTGCCCGCGTACGGCCTTCTGCTCGTGTTGATAATGATCTACAGGCCTCAGGGCTTGCTGGGTTACCGCGAGGTCTCCGATCTGCTGAAAGGGCGCAAAGAGAGATGACGGCGGCGCTGCTAGAGGTTCGCGGTCTGTCCAGGTCGTTCGGCGGAATCCGCGCTGTCGACGGCCTTTCTTTCGACGCCGCTCCGGGCGGCATAACCGGTCTGATCGGCCCCAACGGCGCTGGCAAGACGACGGTGTTCAACCTCATCACCGGGGTGTATCGCCCGTCCTCCGGGACGATCCGCCTTGACGGCGCCGATATTGCCGCCAGACGCCCTCACGAGGTGGCGAGGGCCGGCGTTTCGCGGACGTTTCAGAACATCCGTCTGTTCAACCGCATGACCTGCCTCGAAAACGTCATGACGCCCCTCTTCGCGCGAGGCGTGTACAGCCCGGTTCCGGCGTTCTTCCGAACGAAAACGGTGAGAGACGCGGAGAGAAGCGCCCGCGGGACGGCGCTTGCCATCATGGACGCCATGGGAATAGCGGACACGTCGAAGAGCCGGGCTTCGAC
>JAISQP010000003.1 GCA_031274115.1 Synergistaceae bacterium | reverse complement strand
CCGACCTGTATCACGTAGCCGCGATTTGAAATCTCGAGGGCTTCCTGCACCATCTGTTCGACCAGGAGTATTGTGACGCCCTTCCTGTTGATGAGGACGACCGACTCCAGAACCTTCTCTACCAGACTGGGCATGAGCCCGAGCGAGAGTTCGTCGAGCATCAGGAGCTTCGGCGCGCACATGAGCCCGCGGGCGATAGCGCACATCTGCTGCTCTCCTCCGCTCATTGTCTGGGCAAGCTGACGCTCGCGCTCCTTCAGGATGGGGAATAACTCGAACACCTCGTCCAGGCGCCCGTCTATGACGCTCCTGTCCTTTTCCTTGAACGCGCCGAGTTCGAGATTCTCCCGAACCGTGAGGTTGGCGAAGAGCCTGCGCCCCTCGGGCACGTAGCTCACGCCCCTGTAGATCAGCTTATTCGCGGGGATTCCAGCGATCTCCTCCCCCATAAACCTTATGCTCCCGCCCCTAGGGCGCAAGAGGCCCGCGACGGATTTCATGAGAGTGGACTTCCCGGCGCCGTTCGCTCCGATTATCGCTACAATCTCGCCCTCATTCACTTCGAGCGACACATTTTCGATCGCCCGGATCCCCTCGTAATAGCATGAGATTCCGGCAACATTCAGAATGGGCTCAGTCATCTTTTCTCCTCCGCGCGCGCGTTTGCCTCGGAGAGGCGTCTGCTGAACTTTTCGCCGAGATAGGCCGCTATGACCTCCTCGTTTCTCGCTATCTGCTCTGGGGGACCCTCCGCTATCTTCACGCCTCCGCTCAAGACGACGATTTTGTCCGATATCGGCATCACCGCCTCCATAATATGCTCGACCATCAGTATGGTCTTGCCCTCGTTTTTCAGCTTCACGATAAGCGCGACCATCTCCTTCACCTCTGTGGATGTGAGCCCGGCGACGGACTCGTCGAGGAGTATCAGTTTCGGCGAGGTCGCAAGCGCGCGGGCAAGCTCCAGACGCTTCTTGTTGCCTATCGTCATGGCGCCGGCCGGTCTGTCCCGCCATTCGTCGAGGTAGCAGAGCGAGACGCAGCGGAGAGCCTCCTCCGTCGCCGACTTCCTGTCGGGACAGTGGAGGTACGCGCCAATCATGACGTTCTCCAGTACGGTCATATCGCTCAGGGGACGGACCACCTGAAACGTCCTGGCGAGCCCCATCTCAGCGATCCTGTGCATCGGCCGGCCCGTGACGTCGACTCCTCCGAACGTCACCCGCCCGCCAGTCGGCCTGTACATCCCTGACACGCAGTTGAAGAGCGTGGTCTTACCGGAGCCGTTCGGGCCGATGAGACCGACTATCTGCCCCTCCTCGACGGAGAACGACACGTCCTTGTTGGCGGCGAGCGCGCCGAACTTCATGGTCACTCCGCTGAGTTCCAGAAGAGCCATCACTTTTCACCCCCGTCGCCG
This sequence comes from Synergistaceae bacterium, assembly GCA_031274115.1. Next base: position 2,819 of record JAISQP010000003.1, on the reverse strand, counting down.
TGTCTTCCGCCGTCTTTTCGCGCTCCGGTCAGCCCGACCTCGGCAAGAAAACCCATTATGCCCTTTGGCTGACGGACCATCATGAATATTATCAAAAGCCCGTAGATCATCTGGTCGACGCCGGGGCCAAGCGAAGCGAGATACGTCCTCGTGTACTCCTGCAAGGGTATCAGCACCGCGGCGCCGAGAAGCGGACCCCAGAACGTCCCCATGCCTCCCAGTATCGTTATCAGGACGAACTTCATGGACATATCGAGCGAAACCACCATTGGAGGGTCTACCCGATAGTTATACTGCGCGAAGAACGCCCCGCAGAGCGCTGCGAAAAACGCTGAGAGCGCCATGGCCGTGAGCTTGACCTTCGTGCTGTTCACCCCGAGAGACTCCGCTGTCTCCTGCCCCTCTCTGACAGCCCGCATATAGAAGCCGAGGCGTCTTTTCTCGACTATTCTGACCACTCCGAACACGAACGCGAAGAGTGCGACCGCGCCGGTATAGTAGCCCGTCTTGTCGCTCGACCACAGGAAGTATTTCCACGAGTCGTCCATTATCGGATAATCGAGCCCAAGAGCTCCGCCGATCCAGTCCCACACGAGGAAGAGCCTGCCGAATATCTCGACCACGGCAAAGGTGGCTATCGCGAAATAATGCCCTCGCAACTTGAAGCAGGGCCAGCTGATCAAAACGCTGACGAGGGAGGCCAGGACGGCGCCCGTTATCACGCCGAGCCATGGCGCGGCAGTGAACTTCACCATAGCCATGGCCGCGCCGTAAGCGCCTATGCCGAAAAATACCGAGTGACCGAAGGAAACCTGTCCGCAATAGCCGCCCAGTATGTTCCAGCTCTGCGCCATGCTCGCGTAGAGCAGAATCAGAACCAGAACATGGGCGTGGAAGGCGTTGCCGATCGCGCCCGGGATGACGGCCAGAAGCGCGAGGAACGCGAGCAGGCCGAGCCAGAGTTTGAACTCTGTATCCATCTTTTTGCCGATTTTATTTTCCATATCCGCCATGGCCCGTCACCACCCGAAGAGTCCGCGCGGTCTTATCAGGATCACGACAATGTAAAGCGCGAACACGGCCACGTATTTGACGACCGGGGCTATATAAAACCCGGCGAAGGACTCGACCAGCCCGATCAGAAGAGCGGCCAGGAGCGCGCCGGGAACGCTCCCGAAGCCCCCGAGCGCCACGACTACGAACGCGATAAGGCTGAACAGCGCGCCTACCTCCGGGAACACCGCGAGGTAGGAGGTCATGAAGCCCCCCGCAATCCCGACGCAAGCCCCTCCAAGCCCGAAGACGAGCGTGAAAACTTTCTCCGTATCGATGCCCATGAGTTCAGCGGCCTCCTTGTCCATGGCGGTGGCCTGTATCGCCCATCCCGTCCTCGTTTTTTTGACGAAATAATAGAGAACGCCGAGCATTATGAGAGAAAACAGCGCTGTGACAAGCTGAGGAAGCGGAACAGACGCGCCGAAAAAGTTGAGGACGCGCCCTTCCATGATCGTCCCGGACAGGAGCCTGAAGTTTGGGGTGAACCTGTTCAGGCAGAAATTTTTCAAAAAAATAGAAAGACCGAACGTCGCTAAGAGGGGCGCCATCCCGGAGCGGCCTATGCAGCGCCTCACGACGAGTTTGTACGAGGCGGCGCTTAAGAAAAAGAGGAACGCTCCGGTGAGAAGCCATGAATACAGCGGATCGACGCCAAAGAGAGTCCCCAGCCAGTAGCACGCGTACATGGCGACCATCAGGAACTCTCCGTGCCCGAAGTTGATTACGTCCATTACTCCCCATATCAGGCTGAGTCCGGCAGCCACGAGTCCGTATATGGCCCCGTTCATCAGTCCGTCTATGAGGACCTGGGTGAAGTTTGCCAAATTCGCTCCTCCGTTCCAAAGCGGCAAAAACCATAGGGCTCCGCTCCGCGCCGCGCCGCAATATCTATCGCAAGCGCTTGCGGAGCCCCCGATTCACGCCCTGGTTTATGCTACCTCTTGTCCCACGCGGGGAAAGGATATGTGATTTCCGAGTCCGCGTAGTTCTCCGGGAAGACAGTCCTGTACTTCTGATCCACAATCTGAGTTATGACTGTAAAAGCCTTGTTGTTCTGACCGCCCGGCGAAAACGCCACCTGACCGGAGAGCGACAGCGGAGACGGGAATGTCTCGGTGCGGAGGATGTTCACGACCTTCTCCGTGTCCACCGCGCCCGCTTTCTCTATCGCCTGGGCAAGGACGTGCAGACAGACGGACTCCTGTATGGAGTCGGAGTCGAGCGGAAAGCCTGTCTTGCCGCGGTAAATCTCCTGCGCGGGAAGAGCCGCCCTCATGTAGACCTCGGCGATCTCCGGTGAGTAGCCCATGCCGCCCATGAAGAAATTCCCGTCAGAGCCGAGCTCTTTGTTGATCGACGGGTTCTGGTAGCCGGTGCAGTAGTTGATGAAGATCTTAGGCGCCCAGCTCGTCTGCTTCATGGTGCGGACCATGAGCGAATAGTCGCTTCCCAGAGCGGCGCCGAAGACGGCGTCCGGGTTAGCCGACTTCAAGGTCTGAATCTCGCTGTTCATGTTGGTCGCGCCAACCGTGAACGGCACGTCGGCCACCACATTGAGCCCTATTGTCGCGGCCGCCTTCTTGCCCTCCTCGGCCGCGTGCTTTCCGAACTCGGAATTTTCGTAGAGGAACCCGAGCGTCTTTATGCCGGCGTCCTTATTCTTGTTGAGATAATCTATGTAGTCGATGAACTCCTTCGACTCGATATTATCGGTGGCCGCCGTGCGGAAGAAGTAGTTGAAGCTGCGCTCGGTGAGCTCGGCT
>JAISQP010000167.1 GCA_031274115.1 Synergistaceae bacterium | reverse complement strand
AGCGGAGATTGTCCTTACAGCAAGAAGGGTTCATTGATAGCCGTCGCCACGTTCCTGAAGACGATGAACGAGTATTGCGTCAACTTCGCTGACGATTTCGAGTCGCTGCTGACTTTCCTGAACCGCGAGGGCGATACTAAGGTGGCGCAGACAATCGAAACAGGATGGAAGCGGCGGATTTTAAAAAAGTACAACGACGAGATTCATGACGGGCCATTTGACGTCGACGATATATATAGACAATACGGATGCACTCTTCTGGGGCTTCTGGTGACGCCGGCTTTTTTCTTCGCCTTTCAGATCGGCGACGGTGATATAGTGTTCCTCGACGACGCCGGCTGCGAGCATGTGATCTCGCGCGAAAGGATGCTTGGAACTCAGACAGACTCACTGTGTCAGCGGAACGCGTGGAAAAAAGCGATCAGCGTCACGAAGAGGCGCGGCATCGATGATGGAATTCCCTATGCCTTTATGCTGTCAACAGACGGTTTTGTAAACAGTTATGACAGTATAGAGGAGTACAAAAAGTCTTGCGTCGGTTATTATTCTATGATAAAAGAATATGGCGCCGTCGAAGTGGCGAAGAATCTAAAAAAATGGCTGGAGGAAACCAGCGAGATGGGTTGCGGCGACGACGTCTCGGCAGTGTTTTTTTACGCCATCGATAGCGGTGAACAGGACGACGTCAAGAGGTGATGATTTTGGAAGCGAGCGTTATAACGATCAAGTGCGGGAAGACCGGCAAACTCTTCGGCATACGCGTCGAAAAAGTTGACGGCGATTGGGTCCGCACATGGGCCTTCCCGCTGAAAGACGACGTCGCGAAGCGCGAGGGCTACGACAAAAATGTGATACGCGGGTCGCTGCGGCCAACCGAAGAGTACCCTGGGTGCCCGTACTGCGGCGCGCAAGGGTTGCTGCTCTGCCAAAACTGCTCTAAATTATCCTGCCACATGGGCGAGAAACAGGCCCAATGTCCGTGGTGCGATATGTCGTCCACCACGCGCGCGGCGGAAGAAGCGGTGGAAATAAGCGGCGAAGAAAGATAATAAGCCGATTGACCGTCAAGGGCCCTGGTAATGATGAAGTTTTCGCGATTCAGTCAGCGTTCCAGTGCGCTTTGCCGGAGTCTGGCGGTGTAGTTTTTGGGGTCGGGATCGGTCATGAAGGATGACATCAGGCAGACGCCGGACGCTCCGGCTTTTCGGACGGAGGCGATGTTGCGTTCCGATATACCTCCTATCGCGTAAACTGGAACGGGGGATTGCCCGCAGATTTCGGAGAGGAAGCGGAGTCCTCTGCCCTCGAGTCCTTTTTTGCAGTCGGTTTTAAAGACGTGTCCCGCGACGAGATAGCCGGCGCCGAGCGACACGGCCCTATGGGCGTCCTCCGCGGAGTGAACGGAGGCGCCTATTATTATGTCCTGAGGAACCTCGCGCGATTCTCTTATCTTCTCGAGGAGGGGCATCGGAAGATGAATTTTTTTGTATCCGATCGAGACAGCCTCGTCAAAAAAAGTATGCGCGATAAAATCGGCGCCGCGAAGACGGCAGATTTCTCCGGCCCGCTCCGCGAGGCGTCCATAATCTTCCGGGGCCATGTCCTTTTCTCTCAAGATAACCGCCGAGACGCCTGACGCGGCTATTTCGCCGATTCTTCCGAGGAAATCGCCGCGGCAGATCGCCCGGTTGGTCACGGCGATTATCTCAAACATAAATATATTCGCTCATCACAGGCTGCAGAGACCTCGATAGCAGCATATCGCGGATTTCCGAGACGGACCTGCCGTCGTCTATTTCAAACTGCTCGCCGCCGCTTGCCCTGCCGGTACGGCCGCCTATCCCGACATCCACTCCGGCGGATATCTTTGTGGCGGCGATATCGACCACGTGGTCGCGGAAGCGCGCGCTTTCCCTGCTCGAGATCGTTATGCAGGCAAAGGGCATGAACAGGCGGTAAGCGCAGATAACCTGAAGCAGCTCCCTTTCACCGGCCACGGTCGGCGTGAGTCTGTTGTCGCCTCTGATGGGGCGCAGCCTGGGGCAGGAGAACGATATCTCCGCCTGCGGGTATTTCCTTTGGATGAGATGGGCGTGCACGCCGGTGGCGTAGGCGTCCTTCCGGAAATCCGCTAGCCCCAGCAGCGCCGCGAAACCGACGCCGCGCATTCCGCCCATGAGCGCTCGCTCCTGAGCGTTGAAGCGGTAGGGGAAGATCCTCTTGCGTCCCCCGGGATGCAGCTCCCCGTAGCGCTCCGGGTCGTATGTCTCCTGAAAAACGGTCACGAAGTCCGCTCCGCGCCGGTGGAGGAAGGCGTATTCGCCGCTGTTCATGGGGTATACCTCGACCCCGACCACTTTAAAGTAACGCCTCGCTATTTCGCACGCCTCCCCGATATAGGAGACGTCGGACATCTTTCGGCTTTCGCCGGTGAGAATGAGGAGCTCCAGGAGTCCGGACCCGGCGATCGCTCTCATCTCGCGCTCGATCCCCTCCGAGTCCAGGCGCGACCTCGCGATCTTGTTTTTGCTGTTGAAGCCGCAATAGACGCAGGAGTTTTCGCAGTAATTCGAGATGTAGAGCGGGGTGAAAAGGGAGACCGAGTTTCCGAAACGCTTCTTGGTCTCGCGTCTCGCCTTTTGCGCGATTTCCTCGAGGAAAGGCGTGGCGGCGGGCGATAAAAGGGCGGCGAAATCCTCCAAAGAGCACTCGTCGGCGCCGAGCGCCGCGCGGACGTCCCCCGGAGAAAAACGCGCGGGGTCGTACGCGTCAGCCGCGCTTAAAACCCGCTCCATGATATCCGTCCCGACGGATTCCATTCCGTCGAGATAGGTCATGTGATCCATTCGAGGCCCGCTCACTCAGACTGCCTCCCTCTCTCCGCTCAAAAAGCCGGTTAATGGAGAAGACGGGTCCGCGCCTCTCTCCAGGACGCGCCTGAGCCCGGAGAGCCAGGCGGTTCTGCCGGCGTCGACGGCTTTTTTGAACGCTTCCGCCATTGCCGGGATGTCTTTCGCGGTGGCTATCGCGGTGTTTGCCATTATGGCGTCCGCTCCCATCTCCATCGCCTCGCAAGCCTGCGAGGGTTTTCCTATCCCCGCGTCGACTATGATCGGAACGTCGATCTCGTCGATCAGAATTTGTATGAAGTCCCGAGCGCAAAGCCCTCTGTTCGAGCCTATCGGCGCCGCTAAGGGCATTACGCAGGCGGCGCCGGCGTTTACAAGGTCCCTTGCCGCGCAGAGGTCCGGAAACATGTACGGCATGACGACGAAACCCTCGCCGGCCAGAGTCTCCGTCGCCTTTACCGTCTCGCGGTTATCAGGCAGCAGGTACTTCGAGTCGCGTATGACCTCGATTTTCACAAAATCGCCGCAGCCAAGCTCCCTCGAAAGCCGGGCGATCCTGACGGCCTCGTCGGCGTTTCTGGCGCCTGATGTGTTTGGCAGCAGAGTGACGCCCTCCGGAACGTAATCGAGGATATTGTCCGCGCCGCCCGGGTTTGCGCGGCGCAGCGCCAGTGTGACGATCTGGGCGCCTGCGTGCTCGACCGCGGCCTTCACGAGATCGAGAGAGAACTTTCCGGACCCCAGAATAAAGCGCGAGGTAAACGCGTGACCGCCGAGCGTCAACAGATCCCTTTGAGCGCGCGCGCCGGCAGACTGGCCTCCGCCGACGAAATGCAGCACTTCCAATACGTCGCCGTCTTTTAAAATGACGGACTGATACTCGTTTCTCTGGACTATGACTCCGTTTCGCTCCACTGCAACGAAGTCCGCCTTGTATCCCTGCGCGTCAAGGCAGTCGGAAAGGCTTTGATTCTCCACTGGCGAGTCGATTTGACGTCCGTTTATGGTGATCAACAGTATTCCTCCCATCACAAAAAAGCTTCACGAAGAACTACACCCAAGGTGGTGTACCCCTTCGTGAAGCTTTCGCTCACTCTTATGAAAAAATATCACACAATAACTACGTCGTCAATATGAAAAATATGGGCCTGTTCTTTTCATCAGTTTTACCTCAGTTTTATCGTTTATGTCCGTCGATCCACTCGACGAACCTCGATATATAGAGTCTCAGGAAGTCTCGCGCGGGATCCGGGAGCTTGCCGTTTGGAAGTTCTTTCGGGAACGCGAAGTAGAACTCCGGCTGGTTCATGGTGCGGAGATCGAGAAAAGAGAGAACCTGCTTCAGGTGGTTCTGCGCGCCAAATGTCCCTATCGCTCCGGGGCTTGTCCCGATCAGTCCGGCTGGAACGCCGCCCCAGACGCTTTCGCCGAATGGACGGGAGCCCCAGTCGAGTGCGTTTTTCAATACGCCCGGAAACGAACGGTTGTACTCGGGCGTAACTATAAGGACGCCATTTGAGGCGCGGACGCGGTTTTTAAAGTCCTTTACCGCGTCCGGCGGCGTCCCCTCGATGTCCTGCGAAAAAAACGGCAGAGACGCGATGTCGAACCGATCGAAATCGAGCCTGTCCCCGGCCTCGTCTTTGAAAAATTCATAGAGTCTCAGGTTGAGCGACTCCCTGCAGACGCCTCCCACCATTACGAAAATTTTTGGTTTGCTGACCATGTCACACTCTCCTTTTTTAGAAAAAATTTGTAAACGGCGTTTATCTAATACTCCGGTTCCAAAGTCGTCGTAGTCGTCGGCGGTATCGTCTGGTTGATCGTCACCGGCGGAGGGGTTGGAATTTCGAGAGTTATGATCGACCACGCCAGGACGGCGAGCGCTATCAGGAGGGAGGTGAACCCGACGATGTTAGCCATTGTAAAGCCCTGTATTTTTCTGTTCGACTCTCTCATTTCGCGGACGAATTTTTCCAGCCGCGCCTCGGATTTTTCATTATCCTCCCTGAACCTTGCCTCCGTTCTATCCGCTCCATCTCTGATGTTTTTAATAAGTATCTCGGTTTCCCTCGAATTTGCCTCGATATTCAGTTCGGTCTCCCTGCGGCGTCTTTCGAGCATCAGCTCTGTACGCTCTTTGTCAGCGTCGATCTTCAATTCCGTTTCCCTGCGGTTTGCCTCCATAAGGGCGTAAACCATTTCCTTTGTGTGATTCAGCACATCGTCAATGTGTTTCGCGTGTTCGTCAAGCCGGGTGTTTATCAGCTCAAATTCGAACGGAACGATGCTTCTCTCATCCTTTATGGCGTATCCCTTTGCCGTCGATACCGTCCACTCTATCGATTCGCCCAGGCCTTCCCCTCCTTTTTGTACGCTGCCGGAGGTTTTCAGCATCAGGCTGTTGTATTGAATGGTCGTCTGCAAAGAAGGATGAGAGGGGAGGACTAAAAGATTCAACCCGCTCGAGTCGGGCTGCATCCTCTCGAGAGGCTGCGATCCTTCAGGATTCGTCTGGGGCAGAGTATTGTTGTGCATTTTGCGTGCTTTCTCCCGTTCCATCTTCAGCCTCAGAGGACTCCTGAGAGAACTTGATCAGCCACTCTCCGATGGCGGCGGCGTTTTGCCTGGTCAGCACCACTCCGACCTGCAGCTCTTTGTCGACGTCATGCCTGCCGTTCGAAAATCTTCTCTTTAATTCAGTCAGTCTGCCGCCCGGCGAGAGCTGATAGTCTATTTCCGACGGCAAAACCATCG
>JAISQP010000018.1 GCA_031274115.1 Synergistaceae bacterium | reverse complement strand
GCGGCGGACGGGCTCAAGGGCCGTTGGGTGGGAAGGGAACGCGTTCGCCCGCGATGTCCGGCGATTCGGGAGCGCCGCCTCGAAAACGGCGGTTTGGGCGGTTCATAGGAAGACGAAAGAATAGACCGAAAGGCTGAAAATCGCACGTTTTTCCTAAATTTTTCACTGAATACTTGAGCGCCATTAATTCCAGTTACAGGACAGTTAAAGTAATACCATCTTGAAATGCGTGTCCTTGAAATATTCTCGATATTTTCATAAATTACTGAGACGAAAAAGTTTTATGGAACTTGTCATGATGCGCGACAATCATCATTGCGAAAAGAGCTTTGATTTAAATTAATTGAAAGCATAATGATTTTCTCAAAATATTTGCCGTGTGGATCATGCTAGAAATAGAAAACCGGCAAGTTCCTCGTGAACTTGTCTTCTGGCGTTTTTGCCTACCTAACTCAACGCCGAAATAAATCTCATTTGAAATATGAGGCATAATTGCAATGAAATACTAATATCAATGTCGAATTCACGTTACGTAACATATCGGTGTAAGAATTTTAATAAAAATATAGTATATATAAAATTATATACATGGTAGTATCAGATGTAAATAATAAACATAAAAGGGAGATTTAAATGAAAAAGAAAATCTGCGCCATTACGGCCCTGCTGTTCGCTTTCACTATAGCGATGCCCTTGATCTCTACCGCTGCGTCCGCCCCAATGGTTGCCAGCACGTTCGATGGAACTCTCGTCCTGAATCAGATCGTCCGAATGTTTCCCGAAGCCGATCTTGACGTCTCGAGTTCCGACGTCGTGATGTCCAAAATAGAAAAAGGGCAGTTACCGTACTCATTGAGGCTCGACAGCGAGCCGGTTCAAGTATTCACCAAAACGATAGACAACGGCGACTACTACAATCTGGAGGTGTTCGCCGACGGATCCTACTTGCTGGTAAGCGTTACCGCGGCGCTCACCGCAAAGGGCGGCTTGCTGTACAAAGTCGCAAGCGCCGCGACGGCTTCCAGAAAGGTGTCAGCGACCGCCGGAGGGGGCACGCTCGGCCTTTGGGAGGCCCATTTCTGGATTGACTACCGCGACACCGACAACGTGATACTGTCGGCCTACAACGCAGGAGGAGCGATCGGTATCCTCGGAGCTACGCAGGGCCTACAGATCGCAGTGACCTCCCCTTCGGTCCTTAACACGAGAAAAGCTAGGGCCCTGTTTGAAGTGATGACCCCAGTCTATTATCAAGGCTCTGTATGCGGATACACGTCCATAAAGTACTACCTTAACTCGTATTCGTCGACTAGTGGCTTTACCTCGGATTACACGCTAAGATAAGGCACTCGCATGACGCGGATGCGCTTAACGCGCATCCGCGTCATGCGATCAATTGATGTAAAAAAATATTTATTTTACAAAATTATATATAAAATATTGCTTTTGCTGTATAATCAGCGCGAATTAATATTCGCGAGATGCGAATGACAAGGAGACCGCAAAAATGACTGAGCGGGAAAGCGCGACGGGCGCAACGGCGTCCGCAGGCAAAGCGCTCAAAAGGGCCCTGTTGCTGGGCGCGGCCGCGTCACTGGCTGCGCTCGCGCTGTCGTGCGGCCCTGCGGAAAGCGCCGGCGCGGCCTGGAATCCGGCGGACGAGCTCGCGCCCGGGCTCGCTCTCGGCTCGACCGAGGCGGAGCTCGAAGAGTTTTTCGGGTTCGACATCGTCCTTTTCCCGTTCGCGCCCGGCCCGAACGGATACGAGGAAGGGACGGACGACGCGGGAGCCTACTTCGAGGCCGAGCGCTTCGGCAAGGACGGCGTGATGGGTCTGGCCTTCCGGAAGGGCCGCCTGGCCGGCTTCGGCTTCGAGTTCCTCGCGGGCGAGGGAAACGGGTTCGGAAGCGAGGAGGAAGCTCTCGAGTGGGCCGACAGGGCGATCGCCGGGATGGACGCGGCCTACGGGGAAGCCGAGGCAAGAATGCAGACCGCGGAATTCTCGAGACTCTCCGGATGGCACTCCGATGGCAACACGGTCGTGATAACCTGCAGGGAGCTGTCCGTCGGCGAGTTCGCGGGCAGGATGAAGGGCGATCCCGATTCCCCCGGGATTTACGAGGCCGTTCCGGACGCCCCGGGGCTCTACGTGAACGTCACGATCGCCGGCGGCGAACTGCTGTAGGCTTGCGCCCGCAGGCCGCCCGGGCGGCCTGCGGGAAAGATTCCGTCAAACCCGCCTTTAACGGAACGCCGGGGAAGAAGCGCAATCGGGGAAAAGCGCGGCGCGCCGCGCTTTTCCCTCAGGTATCGGGCTCGCGGCGCAATCGTCCCGGTTCCGCGGCGCTTCGAAACGGAGCGAATTTCGCGTCTTTTCGCCAATCGTACAGGACGCGAAATTCGTTCCCGTCCTCCTCAATCTTGGAGCTTGCGATTTGACGGCCCCGTTTCGCGCCGGCAGGAAGAAGATGTTCCCTGAATTTGGGAGGTTAAAGTATTGAGAATGAAAAGAAATATTACAGCCTTTGTCGTTCTGATGGTTCTTATGCTAGCTCAAAGCGTTACGGTTCTTGCGTCGTCTGGAAGAGCTGCAACTGCCGAAAGGGAGGACTATCAAGTCGTTCTTGACAGGTTGAATTCGGAATACGGAACCGATATCTGGATTGCGTCTGAGAAACAGTCGGGAACTAAGATCACGGAAGAGATGTCTTTGGTCGAATTCGAAAAGTTCGCGACGAAAATTGCAGAAAGATGGAGCTTGGTTAATGCGGAAGTCTTGGCGGCGGAGTCTGAGGCCGAAAGACAGGGATCCGTCACTGAAGAGCTTCCGTTTACGTTTTCTTCGTCGGGCAACACAGGTTACTCTCCGCGATCAACTTGGAACTATTCGAAGACCAAAACGATTTACGGCGGTAGAGGGACATTGAACGCAACTGTCACGAACGATCCGGGATGGGTACAGTTTTTTAGCGTCTTTAGCGTTAACATCGTTGCCAGTTCAGGCTATCCGTCAATTTACTCTGTTTCGGGGACTACAAAAAACTTGATGGACGTTAACGAAACGTGCAGAGTTACCATATCGTGCACGGTACGCGAATCGGCGAACGTTTACTCGAGCGGAAACCAATTGGTGTACTATTACGCTACCGAATAGCTCCATAGCTTGCGATTTGACAGCCCCGTTTCGCGCCGGCAGGATAGGATAAAGCGAGCCGCGACGAGCGGCCGGCGCCTGGTTATTTAAAAAACAACCGCTTCGCTTGGACCGCTAGCGGTTGTTTTTATGCGCGAAAGCGAGCGCGAGAGTTATCCGCATCGCCCTTGACGACGACCGTGATCGCCGCTCTTGCCGGCTTCATGGCGTCACCCCCTTTCCCGAAGACCGAAAGCTCGATCGTTCCGTACTCCCTCCGCCTCCCGATTTCCCTCTCCAGCTCCTCCCCCAAAGACATCTCTTCCGTGATCTTAGTTCCCGACTGTTTCTCAGACGCAATCCAGATATCGGTTCCGTATTCCGAATTCAACCTGTCAAGGTCAAGAGAGAGAAGAAAGTAGCTCCGCATGGCGGGCAATCCGTTCGCCTCCGGCGGACATGCGAGGATCTCGTCCGCCGACCTGTAAATAAATATAAATATAAATTTCCATATATTAACTAGTTGGTGGCGTTTGTGATACTCTTTGTATTAGAAGGAAAATAAGGAGAATGAAATGAAATATCTAAAAACAATGTTACTAACGTCGGCTTTCATGTTAGTTTTGGGGCTTCTGTCACCTCCTGTTGCAACGGCTGCGTCCTTGAGGCTGTTACTATATACCCGATAAATTACTTGCTTTAGACGGCTAATGCTGAAATGAACTGGGTTGACGGTTTTTTTTCTGCCTTTATGTATGTTGTCACGATACTGGCTCAACTAATGGTGGTTGCGCTCTGCGCTCTTGCGATAATTGCTCTTGTGCTTTCAATAAAGGCTCTCAGCAGACACTTGAAAAAATAAACTAAAAGCGCGGAGGCGGCATAGTGTCTATGTGCAAGTCGGAGGCTCCCGGCGCCGTTGCCGCGATCTCATGGCGCTCCGTTTCGGAGCGCCATTTAGCGTCTTTTCGCCAATCGTACAGGACGCGAAATTCGCTCCCGCCCTCCTCAATCCTCGTAATGGCCCTTGCACGAGATGACCAGAATTGCGTCCCCGTCGATCGAGTACACCAGCCTGTCCGACCCGTTTATCCTTCGGGACCACTGCGGAGGGTTGGAGCGGTAGCGCAGGCGTTCCGGCTTGCCCGTTCCCTTCGCGGGCCCGTTTTCCGCTATGTCGCTTACGAGAGACATGATTTTTCTCGCGACTGAAGCGTCGGTCTTGATCCATGAGTCCAGCTCCCGCCGGGCCGTCTTCGTGAAGAGAACCCTCACCTTCGCTCACTCTCCGATCAGTTCGGAAAGCTCGTCCAGCGAGTACTCGACCGTTTCGCCGCGCTCCGCCTCGCCGATCGAGCGGTCGATCTTCTCCAGGTACTCCATGTTGCGCCGCGCCTTCTCCATCTCGTTGTACGCGCTTTCGGAAATGAGCACCAAGTTGAGGTTGTGCGGCCGGGAAACCAGAACGGCCTCCCCTCCGCGAACCAGGTCGCTCAGGCGCGACAGCCCGTAGCGCAGATCCTTCGTCTTCACCGAAATCATCCTGAATTCTCCCTCGACCAATATTAAAAAAGACATGAATAGCGTCTCGATTGTTGTCTTTATTATATTCGGAGACTCGCGAAACGTCAATTGCGGGCGACGCTTGCCGGGCCGCTCGCGCTTCCCGCAGGCCGCAGGCGGAGCGCGGGACCTTGCGACTTTGGCCGCAGGCCAAAGTCTAGTACGTATACGCCTCCGGCACGGGGAAAACCTGAGGAGGGGCCCAGTCGAGCCGGAGCGAGGCGCGCGGATGCGCCGGGGCGCGCCGGGCGCGCGGGCCGCCTCGCGTCAGCGGGAAGGAGGCAGGCGATTGTCGAGGCCGGCGTACATCGTGGTCAGGCTGGAGAAGCACAAGGGCGGCGCGATCAGGGGCATGCAGATTCACGACCTGCGCCAGAGGCCCGGAAGGTCCAGGACCAATCCGGACATAGACTGGAGCCGCACGGCGCAGAATGCGGACCTTTTGGGAGGCTCGGGCGCGTCCGACTTCGAGCGCGCGGTCGGCGACCGGATACGGGCCCTCGGCCTTTCCCGGATTCGCGGCGACGCCGTCAGGATGGTCGGCGCGCTGGTCAGCGCGAGCCCGGAATGGTTCGAGGGCAGGAGCCGCGAGGAGATAATGGACTTCTACGGCGACGCCTTCGCGTTTCTGCGGAACCGCTACGGAGGGCGCGACGGCGAGAACATCGTCTCCGCCGTGGTCCACATGGACGAGGCGACGCCGCACCTGCACGTGAATTTCGTCCCGGCGACGCGGGACGGGAGGCTGAGCGCCAAGGATGTCGTCGGCTCCAGGAGCGACCTCCGCAAACTGCAGGACGACATGGCGCGCTACGTCGGGGAGCCGCGCGGGCTTTCGCGCGGAGAGCGGGAGAGCAGGGCCCGGCACGTGGAGATTCCGGAGCTGAAGAGGCAGACGGCGGAGCTGGAGAGGCGCGCGGCCGAGCTCGAGAGGGTCAGCGCCGAGATCGAGAGGGCGAGGTCCGGGATCGAGGCCCTGCGGGAGGAGGGCCGTGGCCTGCGGGAGGAGCTTGCCGGGCTCAGGGCGCAGACTGCGGCGGCCAGGGGCGTCCTGGTCGAGTCAAGGGAGCTCCTGGCCATCAGGCCGAAGGCGGCCCCCATTACGGGGCACGTCAAGGGAGTCACCGCGGAGCAGGTCGAGCGGCTCCGGGACGCGGCGAGGGAAGCCCTTGAGCTCAAGGCGCGGGCCGACGCGTACAAGGCGCGCAACGAGCGGCTGCGCGACACGGTCAGCCGCGAGAGGGACGCTCGGATCGCCTCGGAGGAGAGGCTTGCCGAGGTCGGGCGCGCCGCGGAGCGCGACCCGGAGCTCGGCAAGAGGCTGGAGGAGGGCGTCGAGAGGGACCGGGCCGAGCGGGAAAGGGAGCGGGAGGCGCGCGAGCGCGACAGGCGGATCGACAGGGGCAGGGGAAGATAGCGCGCGGGGCAGCCCGGCAACCGGTAAACCCGGTAAACCTAGTAAACCCGGTAAACCCGGTAAACCCGGTAAACCCGGTAAACCGAGTAAACCCGGTAAACCGAGTAAACCGAGCGTAATCGGCATTGTTTAGCGCGATAATGCGAATGATTGACAAGTGATCGAGAGTGAAACGAATCGTTTTTCGGCCTTGAACTCACTTTAGGCGCGCTTGTTTTTTTGATCGCGTTTCACCGTGTTTCGTCAGGTCAAATCCTGCGAGTCCCGTCGCGGAGACGGAATTTTTGATCGAATATAACGAACTCGTTGATGCGCGCGCCGTTGTGTGATACGACATGGATATACGCGGATATCGCGCGGGACGACGGGAGTCCGCGGATTCTCCGGAGGGAAAAGGGATGCCGAGGATTGTCGCTTTCGCTAACCAGAAGGGCGGCGTGGGCAAGACGACGTGCGCGATAAACGTCGGGGCCGGGCTGGCCATGGCGGGGAGGCGGGTGCTCTTGGTCGACCTCGATCCGCAGGGCAGCCTCACTCTGGGAGTGGGCATAGAGGCGGGGCGCCTCTTCGCGACGGTGCACGAGATGCTCAAGGGCGAGTGCGCGGCCGAGGACGCGATAGTGCGCCGCGGCCCGTACGACGTCATTCCCGCGGACCTCGCGCTGAGCGGCGCCGAGTCGGAGCTCGGCGCCGCTCCCGGCAGGGAGTCGCTGCTCGGGCGGGCTCTCGGCCCCGCGCTGGGCGCGTACGACTACGCGATCCTCGACTGCCCGCCCGGCCTGGGCCTCATGACGGTCAACGGGCTGGCCGCGGCCGGAGAGGTCTTCGCGCCCGCGCAGGCCGAGTTCCTGTCCCTCAGCGGGCTGGCGCAGCTCGCGGGCGCGGTCGAGGCCGTGCGCAGGAGGCTGAACCCGGTCCTGGAGCTGGCCGGCGTCGTCGTCACCATGTACGACCGCCGCAGGAGGCTTAACAGGGAGGCGGAGGAGAGCATCCGCCTCCGGTTTCCCGGCAAGGTGTTCGCCGCCGTCATACGCGACAGCGTTTCGCTGGCGGAGGCTCCCGGGCACGGGAGGGACATTTTCGAGTACAGGCCGTCGAGCAGGGGGGCGGAGGACTACGCCGCGCTGTGCTCGGAGATAATCGGGCGCGAGGGGAGGGCCGTGCGATGAGCGGCAGGGAAAAGGGCTCGAGAATGGGGAGGGACCCCCTGGAGAGCCTGGGCTGGATCGACCGCGAGCCGGAGGCCGCGGCCCCGGGGAACGGAAGGCCGCGCGCCGAGGGGGGCGAGGGCTGGACGCGCGCGACGTTCATCGTGCGCAGGGACAGGCTGAAGGCGCTCAAGGACCGCGCCTGGACGGAGCGCAGGAGCATAAAGGACGTCGTGGACGAGATGCTGGAGCGGTACCTCTCCGGCGAGACGGCCGCCGGCGGCGACGGAGAGGGAGGCGGTGTCTACGGCGTGGACGAGATGGCCGAGCTCTTCGGCGTGACCGCGCAGAGCGTCAGAAGGCGCCTGAAGGAGGGCAGCATCAAGGCCGGCAAGATCGGAGCCAAGTGGTTCGCGACCGAGGGCGCCGTGCGGGAGTTCCTGCGCGGAGATCGGGGGAAGGAGCCCGGCGAGTGAGGCTGCCGCGCCGGCAGCCCCTGAAACGGCGGGAATTCCGCCGGAGTTTCGTGATTCGAGCGCACTGCCCCGAAAACGGCCCGCATTTCGATTCTGAGGGCCTCCGGCCTCGCGCCCTTGTCCGAACCTGTCTTTTGCCTTCCGGGCCGTCCAGGGCTCTCCAGGGCCCGCGCACGGCGATTCCGGGCGCCGGACGGGCTGCAGGCGGATTGGCGACCGGAAGGGCCCGCGTTCGTGTCCGTCTCCTCGCTTCGCGTTAGGCCGCCGCGGCTCCGGCTATTTTCAGCCTTTTCGGCGGCGCGCGGCGGACTCCTCAATAGCTTTCGAGAAGCTTCCTCATGTACCCGTACCGGTTCAGGATCTTGGATTTCTCGTCGTTCGCGTTCATGACGTCGTAAAGCCTGACCAGCAGCTCGTAGCACTCCAGAACGTCGTACATGGGTCCGTACCGCACCTCCAGCATGTCGCGGAAAACCCTGGTCTGCGCCTCGGAGAACTCGTTGCCGCACGCGCCCATGAAGAGCGCGATGGTGTCGTGGGCGCGGCTTGCGGCCAGGGACCTGCGCCTGGAGTCGGGGGATATGTTCGCGTCGTTGCGCCGGATTTCGAAGCGGAGCTGCAGAACCTTGCCCCCTGCGCCCCTTCTGACGCTCGGCTCGTACGAGAACGAGATGTCGGAGAGCTCGTCGAGAGCCTTCCTGCTCGGCTCCAGGACGCGATCCCTGAAGTCCCCGTACCGCGGGTACTTCTCCGGTCCGACGCCGAGCAGGTCCTTGAGCTCGTCAAGTCCCACGGTCCGCTCGCCGGCGGACTCGTACTGCTTGAGGATCTCGTACATCCGGAAGTGGTGCTTGGAGCGCAGCCTCAGGACGTTCCAGAGGGGGTACGAGAAGAATCTCTCCCGGAACTCGAACATCAGCGGCAGCGCCTTGTCGTGCGCGTCTATCGAGACGCGCCACCCTCCGTCCGCGTCGCGCGAAACCTCGCACTCCTTGAACAGCTGGAAGCTCACGTACCCTCCCCTCTCCGCGGGCAGGTGCACCAGCTTGCGGAGAAGGCCGTCGGTGGCGGCCTTCACGCGGTCGACTTTTATCCTGTCCAGCTCCATGACTTCGCAGAACTCGCCGAGCGGGAACGACACCCTTCTCGTCGAGACGTCGAGCGGGTTGATCCTGGACAGGTAGATGCTGAAGAACCTCAGCTCCTGGAGCGTCATGTCGCGAGGCCTCAGGCTGTTGAGGTCGTTTCGCTTCACGACTTGGTTTTTTTCAGTCAACGCTTTTCCCATGAGGAGATTCAACCGGATACAGGCCGTATTTTCAACTACAGGCAATATTCAAAATCGTTATTTAAAATGGAGTGATTTATAATCACTTTTGCGGCAAAGTGTCGTTAAGTCTGCGGCAAAGTGTCGTTAACTGTCTTCAAGCCTGCGGCAAAGTGTCGTTAACTGTGTCCACGGATCGGCTCTGCATGCGGGTTTGCGGGCACCGAAAACAAGAGTACTTGACCTTAAAACAAGAGATATAAAACAAGAGAGAAAAACAAGCGGACAAATTGCAGGGCCCGCGGGCGCGCGCGCCATCCAAATACTGTGATGAGGCGCGCGGGCGCGCGCGCCATCCAAATACTGTGATGAGGCGCGCGCGCGCGCGATGCCATCCAAATACTGTGATGAGGCGCGCGCGCCCGCGATGCGAAAACCG
This sequence comes from Synergistaceae bacterium, assembly GCA_031274115.1. The sequence continues at coordinate 186 of JAISQP010000018.1, read as the reverse complement.
TCCGGTTAGCTAGCGGCGGCAAGTCCAGTTTAGCTAGCGGAAAGGTTGTTGCGCGTTGGGGGGGCATGATTCCGTCCGCGCCCTCCCGTCCGGTGCGCGGCGGACGGGCTCAAGGGCCGTTGGGTGGGAAGGGAACGCGTTCGCCCGCGATGTCCGGCGATTCGGGAGCGCCGCCTCGAAAACGGC
>JAISQP010000010.1 GCA_031274115.1 Synergistaceae bacterium | reverse complement strand
CTTCTGGTCGGCGTCATGGCCGCCAAGGCGCTGGCCCAGGCGTGGAATGTCCCTTTGATAGGGGTGAATCACCTAGAGGGGCATCTCTACGCGAATATCCTCGCGCACCCGGGCCTGAGTTTCCCGTTCCTCTGCCTTATAGTCTCCGGCGGACACACGGAGATAGTGCTGGCGCGTGACGCAGGAGATTATGTCCTGCTGGGGGCGACTCGGGACGACGCCGCAGGGGAGGCTTACGACAAGGCCGCTAAGCTGCTCGGGCTGGGTTATCCGGGCGGGCCTGAGATAGAGCGCGCCGCGCGGGAGGGGAATGCCGGCGCCTTCGACTTCCCGGTGGGCATGAAGAACTCGCGCGAGGTCGAGTTCAGCTTCAGCGGGCTCAAAACGTCGCTCCGCGCCGCCGTTCAAAAGCTCGCGGAACTCGGCGCCGCGATCCCGATTGAGGACGTCTGCGCTTCCTTTCAGAGGGCCGTTACCGAGTCGCTCATGGGCAAGATGAAACTTGCCGTAAAAGCAACCGGCGTCACGAGAGTCGCCGTATCCGGAGGCGTCGCGGCGAACGGAGCGCTTCGCTCCGCGTTCGCCGCGAAAGAGCGCGACGGATGGGAGGTCTTTCTTCCTCCGCGCGGATATTGCACGGACAACGCGCTGATGATAGCGGCCGCCGGGTTCGCGGCTTACGGCCGCGGCCTGCGCTCCGACCTCTCCCTCGTCCCGGACCCGTCGTGGGAGATATGGCAGCCCAGGACCCCGGGCAAGAAAGATTAAAACCTACTGCAAGACCTTAGGCGCCGCCCCTCATTAAAAAAACTCGCCAGGGGAACCAGTTCCCCTGGACCCCTGTTATTTTTGCTTCTTTCGCGAGACGGAAAGCGCCGCTATTGCGACTGACGCCAGGATCGCGCCCTGCGCCGTGAATCCCGCGCCGCATCCGCCACCGCCTCCGCCCTCCCGGCTCGCGTAGGAGAAGCTGGGTGAGAGCGTTCCGCTGAAGTCTAGCGCGCCCTCGGAGGCGCCTTCGATGGTTATAGAGTAAGTCCCTGTCCATAGTCTGCTTGCGTCGGTCGCGGTGAGCGTCGTTCTTCCCTCGGACGAGCTGGCCTTGACCGCGAAATCCGACGCGCTTGCGCTATCCAGCCCGTGGAAGCGAAGAATGGCCCCGTAACCGTCAGGGATCAAAGCGCCGTTTGTCAGGACTGCCTCGACGGCGCCGTTGTCCAGTTGTCTCAAGCTCAGGACGTCCGACGGCGAGAAATTTATCGTGATCGTTTCGCCCGCTTCGCGCCTCGCGATCTTAGACGCGCCGTCGTTCATGATGACGGTAACGTCGCCGTTCGCGGCGATGGAGACGCTCGAAGCGAGAGACGCCTTTATCGTATCTCCCGACAGTTTGCCGTTCGATGTAAACGCCCTCACGCAGACGTTCGCGCCCTCGTCCGCCGCGTCTTTCCACGAAGATCCGTCAGAGGAGATGAAGCTCACGCCTCGCTCGATGACAGCCTGGTCGGAGTAGTTCTCCACCCTGGTTTCTATCGGGGCCGGGTATGAGTAACCGGGCGTTCTGACTTGCGCTACGATCGAAAAGTCGGTTCCGGCGGGCAGATATACGGGTTTGGGGAGCTTCAGGGTGTGGTACCCGGCGAAGTCCAGCGTCTCGGTGAAGTCAGCGTAAAGCGTACCGCTATTGGGGACCGATCTGTCCCTCAGGCCGGAGTAAACACTGACGTCGCAGACAGCGCCGCTCGATGTCGCGTAGAGCGATACGGCCTCCAGCGTCTCGTCGCCGTTGCTGCGGAATACGTTCGATATCCAGGCGGTCTCTCCGTCGCCGACGTTCGACGACCCGCACCAGCCAAGATCGTCATACCCGTAGTTGTTATCGTAGTTATCGGCGTTTCCTGCGAGGAAGACCACGCCGTCCGTGAGGCTCGCGTCCTCGTACGACATCCAGAAAAACCCGTCGTCTCCGAAGCTCCGCCCCCAACTGTTCTTTATGAGCCACGCCCCGTCTTTGGATGGCTGGTTGCCGCTCTTGAAGTTTGTCCTCGGGTAGCCGTCGTCCCATCCGACGATCAGGACGGAGTGATCCGGGATCATGGCCGGGCCGTTGTAAAACCAGGCGGAGTTGCCCTCGTCGTAATAAGGCGCTCGTGCCGAGCTCGATAACGAGTACATCCCGACCGATATCGCGCCGTACTCGTAAATGAGACGCTTTCTGACGTCGTCACCCGGCTGGAGGTATTTGTCGGGCTCAATATCCACCAGGAACTCCAGCCCCAGGAAATACGCGTTCTCCAGGTGCAGCGCCGCCGGATAGTCCGAGGCGCCGCCGGCTGGAACGGCGCCGTCCGCCAGGCTTTCGGACACCGGCCCTAGCCAGCGGGCCAGCGACGCGACCGAGGTGTTGTCAAACCCTCCGTCCCTGTGAGAACCGCTGAAGGGGTTGTCTCCGCTGTACGAGAACCACGAGAGGTGAGCTTCCCAGAGATCGAGCGCTTCTCCTGTCGCCCTCAGATGAGTCGACTCTATCGAACCCAGGGCCGCGTATGCCCAGCAGTTGCTGACCGTGCCCTGATCCTTCGCGGGAGTTACGAGTCCCAGCGCCCGGAGATCGTATTTCGAGGGAAGCTCCTCGCCCGCGGAGCGGTTCGATTTTCGCCCCGGATCCTTTAAAAATCTCGAATAATCCGCCCACGAGAGATGGGAGAGATCTATCGGAGACGGTCTGTAACCGGCGTTCTCCGGGTTTTTGACGTATTCCAGAAACGCCTTTGAAAGAGGCGCGGTCTCCATCGCCGCTCCCTCCGCCGCGAAAACCCAGCAGAGGAGAAGCGCTGCCGCTATCGAGATAAAAATCAGCCTTGGTCCAGTTTTTTTCATGACGCTCAGACAACCTCCATATTAAAATTCTGTACGATCTCCGCGTTCGCGGTTTTAATCGGCGTTTTTTCAGTCTTTGACGATTTTTTTATAGATTTACCCGATGAATTTTTTGTCGACAGTCCTCCGCCAATCATCTCCGAAGTGGCTCTGCCAAAGCTTTTCCATGCCGAGAGCCGTTTTTGTCATGCTGTCGATCTGGGATTCGTCGATGCCGTAGTCCCTGGCCCGGGGAGCGGGCATTCCGTTTATCCGGAGGAAGCGGAGCGTGTCGTCGTAACCGCCGTCCAGGTATATGTCCTTGCACGCGAGCATGGATATCGTCACCGCGACGCTGTGGGGGAGTTTAGGGCCTGAGTTGCTCAGTCCATAGGATATCGCGTGGCTCACTCCGACGCGGCCGCCTATCGTGCTGCTGCCGCCCAGGATCGACGCCATCGACGACTTCACCGCCAGCTCGCCGTCGAACTCCGAGAGGTCGCGCGAAAGCACGTCTTTTGCGACAGCGAGTCCGTCCGCCGCGTCCAGGGTCGCGTTTTTCTCGCTCGTCCGGCTCTTTGTGATCTCGTAGTGATGAAAATAACAGTCCATCATCGAGTAGAAGCGGTTAAATTTCCTGACGCCCTTAGTCAGCCCGGGGTCCACTACCGCCACTGAGGGAGCGGTGAAGTTGTTGTTGATGCCGAGCTTCTTCTCCGGTCCTCTGAGGACGGCGATCGGGGTGACCTCCGCTCCGGTCCCGGTCAGCGTCGGAAGCACCCAGACGTCCGTTCCACGCTTCATGTCCAGGCCGTACCCCTGATATTCGGCGGAGGGTTTCGGGTTTGCGAGGCATATTCCCGTCGCCTTCGCGAGGTCCATCGCGCCGCCGCCCCCCACGCCGACTATCGCGTCCGGCGCCGGCGCCCTTTCCCTCAGGAGCGCTGTGAGCCTGTCGACGTCGTCAGTCCTCGGCTCCGACTCCGACGCGGCGAACAGGAACTTTTCCCCGCGCTCGAACAGCGGTTTGAAGGCTTCCTGCCCCAATAGAGCGTCGTCTATTATGAAAAAAGGACGCGACTTTCTCTCCTTCAACAATTTCAAAAGGTCGTTCACTCCATCCGCGGAGCAGACGACCTCGGTCAATATCTCAGTTCGCCACCACCGCCCGGCGGCGGCGAAATCCTCTATCGATTTCGGCTGATCGGCCATCTCCTGTCTCCCTTCGTCGAGCTCGAACAATAATTCGTTTCCAAGTCCTTATCATTGATTATACACTTGATTTGGGGGATAATCATAGCTCATTCTGATGGGGAAAAATCATGGATCAGGAGGAAGAGGCGCAATGTATTTTTTTGACTCTTTGCTG
>JAISQP010000005.1 GCA_031274115.1 Synergistaceae bacterium | reverse complement strand
TAGAGGAATGCGGTGTGAATTTCAAGAATCCTAACGCATTATATCCATTATTTCAGCACTCACAACAATTTGAGTGCTCAATTGAATCTAAGTGGTAATAAAAATGGCGGGAATTACGGATAACTCTTCAGCGGCAGCAGACCTGTTTTTTTGACGCCGCCGGACGCTTTGGCCGGCCCGTTTCCCTCTCTCCGTTGAGTCATAGCGCGTATCCTTTCGTCATCGACAGAGTTTAAAATATTCTAACATGGCGTCGAGGCAAAAAGAAAGCGAAACACCGCAGCGTGAGTTATAGAAAATTACCCGAAAAGATCCGGTCGGGTCAGTACTCCCATTCGAAGTCAGGGCCGCCGGCTTCTTTTATGCGGCGTTTCATGTCGCGGGAGATATCCTCCAGGTCGCGCTCTGTTTTTCCCTCGCAGCGCGCGACTAAGACCGGCTGTGTGTTCGAGGGGCGCAACAGGCTCCAGCCGTTTTCATGAATTATACGGACGCCGTCGAGCGTTATGGTCTCGAGGTCCTTTGCGCCCTCCTTTACACGTTCCACCACTTTGAACTTCAAGTCATCGGGGCAGGTGAAGCGCGTCTCGCCGGTAGACGGATACGACGGCATTTCCGCGATCAGCTCGGAGAGCTTTTTATCCGTGTTAGAGAGTATGCGGAGCAGTCTTCCGGCGGCGTAGAAGGCGTCGTCGAAGCCGAAGAACTCGTCGGCGAAGAACATGTGTCCTGAGACCTCTCCGGAGAACAGGGCTTCCTCCTCGCGCATCTTCGCTTTCACGAGGGAATGTCCCGACTTCCACCATATCGGGCGCCCGCCGAGTTTTTCCGTCTCCTCGGGGACGATCATGGAGCTTTTTACCTCGACTATAACCTTCGCCCCGGGGTTCGCGGGGAGGATCTCCTTCCAGAAGAGGAGCATGAGCTGGTCGCCGAAGAGCATCGCGCCCTTGTCGTCGACGACGCCTATTCTGTCGGAGTCGCCGTCGAAGCCTATCCCGACATCCGCGCCGTTTTCCGCGACAGCTTTTATGAGCGCCGGCAGGTTCTCGCGCTTTGTCGGGTCCGGGTGATGGTTAGGGAAATGCCCGTCCGGCTCGCTGAATAGCTCTATCACGTCGCAGCCGATAGCACGGGCGAATTCTGGAGCGAAGACGCCTCCCGTCCCGTTCCCGGAGTCGAGGACTACCTTCAGTTTTCGCGGGCCGAGCTTTATCTTCGATATCAGCATGTCGATGTATGGCTGACTGATATCCTCCACCCTTATATGACCGGGGGTTGCTGAACGCTCCATTCGCCCCTCGGATATTATTCTGAATATCTCCTTGATGTCGTCGCCCCAGATCGTGGCCTTGCCCTGGGCGAGCTTGAGGCCGTTGAACTCGGGGGGGTTGTGGCTGCCGGTGACCATGACGCCGCCGTCGACCCCGAAGTGGTAGAGACTCCAGTAAAAAGTCGGGCTTGCGACGAGGCCGATGTCGATGACGGAGACGCCGGTCATGGCGAGCCCCTCGATTACGTCGCTCTTTATGCGGGGAGTGGAGAGCCTCGCGTCTCCGCCCACTGTCACAGCGTATATGCCGAGATCCGAGAGATACGTCCCGTAAGCCTGTCCTATCGCGCGAACAGCGTCGCTCGTCAGCTCCGTGTCCGCGACGCCCCTGACGTCGTACTCCCTGAATATATGCTCCGGAACTTTCGGCGCCTTGTCGCTCATTGCGCGATCCCCTCCCTCTTGGTTTTACCATATATATTATACAACCAACGGGAACGCGCGTCCCTCTACGGTTTTGCGGTCCCGCCGGCTTTTGCCCTGTGAAATGGGATCCAGTACGCCGCCTGGATCGCGGTTAGCGCGATAAAAGTGAAGAGCGTCACGGTTTGAAAAGTTCTCGCGATTCCGAGGAGAGGCGAAACATAGCCGACGATGAGGGGGGTGATGAACCAACCTGCGTCATAAAGGATAAGCACGGTGGCGGTCCCCTTCGGCCTGAGATGCGCCGGCAACGTGTCGCTCAGAAGAGCGTGCAGCATCGGCCAGCCAGCTCCGATTCCAGCGCCGTAAAAGATGCCGCCCCAGAATAACGAGAAGTTCGACGGCGAAAGGGACATCACGAACAGAGCGACGGACAGGAGAATCCCGCAGGGCGCCAGCAGGATAGCCCTCGGGAGCCAGTTCATCAATTTAGCCCCGGCGACCCTGACTATCACGGCGGTAACAGACGCGCTCGCGAGAAAATAAGACGCGACCAGCCCATTGGCGGCGGTCAAGAGCGATACGCTTACTGTGACGGCGTCCACGAGAGCGATGATAAAGCCCGTCAGGGAGAGGATCAGGAATGTGCGGGACGAGAAGAGGTCCCTATACGTTCCCCATCTCTTCCCGCCCCTCTTGACGCTCGGCTCCGAAGCGCCCGCCTTGCCTCCGAAATACCAGCAGACGATGCTCAACGCTGGGCCAAGCGCGAGGTAAAGTTTTGTATGAGAGCTGAGAATCAACCACTCGCCCAATGGGATTACGGTCGCGGAGGGGAGCATTCCGCCGCTCACCAGGAGAGCGAAGATCGCGCCGCGCTTTTCCTCCGGCACGACTATCGCTTGATGCGAGAAGAGCCCCATGGTGTAAACGCTGAAGCCCGCGCCCGAAAGCGCCCTTCCGGCAAAGAGCATGGGCTCGTAGTCGGTGACGAGAAGAGCGGAACACCCGATGAAGCTGGCGAAGCTGCTCCAGACGAGCGTCCTGCGCAGGCCGAAGTTCTCGAGGACCCAGCCGCCCAGCGGGCGGATCGCCATCACAGTCATGAAAAATATTCCGAGGATCCAGCCTATGGAGACAGACGTCAAGCCGTAACTCTGGAGTACGTTTCCGTATATGAAATAAATCTGTTCCGCGCAATGAATGGCAAAGAAAGGCAGATAAAGACTCAAGAGCAACCTGACGTCGCCGGACATTTTCCATGGCATGATTGATCGACGCTTCTTTCGTTTTAATTTTTTCGACGACGGAGACGCCGATTAAGAAGGCTGATTTATCGTTAGAGGCCTGAAGGGTAAAGATTAAAAGCCCGATGATCTCTGCATTCGCAAACGACAACATGTCGTTTTAACGATTTAATCAGCGTTTCCTTAAACAATATCAGCCGCGTTTTTTTCCAAAATTTTTTCGAGCCTTGCGGCCCTCTGCGCCATTGACCTGTTCATCTGTATGAAGGAGCGGCCAAGCAGATATCTGTTTTTTCTGAGCCATTCGATCGCGCCTTTGGCGTGTTCCATCGCGGTTTCCGGGGATTTGAAGCGATGTTCCTCCAGCTTCGCGAGCTCCTCCAGCAGCGTGTAGACGATCGCGCCGCCGCATGAGGCGCCGCTCTTGACGGCCTCAAGCGCGCGGAGAAATTCTTCCCTCGCCGATTCGTAGTCGCGCGCTCTTTTGGCTGAAAACCCCTTCCTGATCGCGGCTTCCACCCGCGACTGAGGGAAACCGCCGGCGGCGCCCCACAGCTTTTGCGCGCGCTCGGGATGCCCGATTGCCATCCAGAGGTCTCCCGCCCTGATTAACTCGAGGCCGTCGGACGACGCGCCCTCCAGAACCCTGGCGACGTGGCAGTAAAGCGTCGCGAGAGACACTATGTCCAGCGCGTTGTGGTAAAAGACCCCGTTCAAAGGGCGCGCGTCCCGCGTCTGTAAATACCGCATGTACATGGCCGGGATGAGATACCCCGGTATGTCCTCATCGCTTCTCGCGACGCCCAGGATGTTTTTTTCCATGCTGCCGAGCGAACAGGATTCGAACCGGCCGCTGTAAAACCTGCGGGCGTGGCGAAGCAGATCGATGTGAGGCAGGCGGTCCCATGACGGCTCGCTTCGCGCGAGTATATGGCGCGTGCGCAGGAGCGGGATGTCGAAGGCCTTGCCGTTATAGGTCGCGAGACAGGCGTCGCGCGGTATGGCCGATTCGATCGCGCGAAGCCAGCGAAGCTCCTTCGACGGGCCCTCCAGGAAAAATTGGATGACCTTGAAGCTGCCCGAGTCCGCTATTCCCAGACCGCAGAGAAACGCGTAAGTGCCGGCGCCTCCTGAGAGCCCGGTCGTTTCGAGGTCCAGAAAGACCACGCTCCCGCGCGCGCCGAAGCTAGACATGACCTCCATGTCCTCCGGCCTGTCGAGAACGCTTCTCCCATGACGGGCGCCGAGAGAGTAAACCCGCTCCATGCGATAGACCCCGTCGTCGGCCCAGTCACCCCCGGTAAGCCCCCGCACGGGCGAGGGCGCCCGCTCCGGCGTCCGGCCAAGCTTCAAACTCCCGTCATCATCGAAAAACCTGTCGAACCTGCCCATCTGACCGTCACTGTCCTCCGTCAAGAAAATCTGATTGTATCACTCTCCGATCAAATCTATCACGACTATCTCCGGCGGAGCGAAAAATCTCATTGGCGGCCCCACGAAGCCCGACCCGTTGCTGACGTAAAGGCTCGATCCCCCGCCGAGCCGGCGGAGCCCTCGCGGCCTGCCCGGTATCTTGTGTCTCGACGACGGCAGGGGAAAAAGCTGGCCGCCGTGGGTATGTCCCGAGAGCTGAAGGTCGAAAATGCCGACCGTGGCTTGCTCGACGACCGGCCTGTGCCTGAGGAAAAGGACGAATTTTTTCCGTTCTTCGCTCGAGAGCGATTCCACGAGCGCCTGCGACAGAGTGCGGGATTGGTCCCCGTGATCTTTTTCGATGTGGTCCAGGTCGTCGGCGCCGACTATTACTATCGGCCCGAGGTCCGCTTTCTCGCCCCGCAGGAGTTTCATTCCCGAGTCCTCTATGAAGCGCCCAGAGCCCTCGAAGTCCTCGTAGTGTTCGTGGTTTCCCGGCACAGCCCAGACTCCGAGCGGGGGAGCGTTGTCCGCAAGCTCCTTCAATTTCTTCGAGAAAGGCGCGTAGAAGGGGAGCGGCCCGGATCTGCCGCCCACGGCGCCGTCAACCGTGTCCCCCGTGACGGCCACCAGGTCCGCGCGGGTTTCCAGCGTCATGTTCACAATCCTCGATATGTGCCCGATGTTCATGAAAGGACCGATGTGGAGGTCGGAGATCTGCGCGATTCTCAGACGCCGCCCCTTCGGGAGTTTGCCCGTGCAGAGCCGGAAGCTGACAGCGCGGACGCGCCTTGCCTCCAGGAGCCCGTACAGGCAGACGGCCAGAGCCGCGGAGGATGAGACGGCGAAAGAAGCGTGGGGCGAATGGGGGATGATGTTGGCGGCGCCGCGCGTGATGAGCGTGAAGACGGCGGTCAGAAGGACAAATATGTTCCAGAAAGCGCCGCATCTCTGCAGAACCGAACAGAGAGAAATCCTTCCCGTTCCGTTTCGCGGCGGGGAAAGCCGCGGCGCCGCCGCCGAGGCGGACAAGCTCGCGGCGGCGGCGGCAAACCAGGCCAGATTGAAGAGACGGGGCGCGACTCGCCCTATGGATAGATAAATGACAGCGTGCGCCATGACCAGGACGCAGAGGACAAATAGCCAGAAAAGCCCCCTGCTGGAGAAGCGTTTCCTGTGCGCGTTCAAACCTGAGACGACCACAGCTTGCCCAGCGACTCCAGCGCCTTCGATCCAAGGCCGCGCTTCTCCCACTCCGGAAGCAGACACTCGTTGGAGTCCTCGAAGTCCTTCAGAAATTGCTCCTCCAGGATGGAACATATTTTCCCGTCATATATAAAGGCCTGAACCTCGAAATTTATCGCGAGGCTTCTGTTGTCCAGGTTCGCGGTGCCGACGGAGGCAATCGCGTCGTCCATTATCAGGGTCTTCGCGTGGATGAAGCCGTTTGCGTACGTCCATATTCTCACTCCGGAGCGAAGGAGGTCCTCGACATTGGACATTCCGGCCCAGTACGAGAGGAAGTGATCGCCCTTCTCCGGTATGATGAGCCGCGTGTCGACGCCCGAGAGCGCGGCGATCTTAAGCGCCTCGAGTATCGCCGTGTCCGGCGCGAGGTAAGGGGAGGTTATCCATATTCTCTTTTGCGCCTCCGCGATCATGAGGAAGAAGATCTGTTGGATGGATCGCCAGGCCGACGCCGATCCGCTCGGAACTATCTGAGTCGGAGTGACTGGAAGGTCTGTTTGCGCGCCTGTTTTGGAGGGGGCGAACTGGGGGTCGTCCGGGGACAGATCCTCGCCGGAGCTGATCTTCCAGTCCGACAGGAATATGGCGTTGAGCGCCCGGACCGCGTCTCCCCTGAAGATCGCGTGGGTATCGCGCCAGTGTCCGAGGGGTCCTTCCCCGAGATATTCTACGCCGATATTGAGGCCCCCTGTGAAGGCCGTGTCTCCGTCTATCACGATTATCTTGCGGTGGTTGCGGAAGTTGAGGCCGCTGCGCAGGAACGGGAATGAGACAGGCATGAAGGTCTTTACCTCCACGCCCGCGTCCTGAAGGCTCTTCTTCAGCGAGCGGCTGAACTTCCTGCCGCCGACCCCGTCCACAGAAAGACGCACCTTGACGCCGGCTCTCGAGCGCTCCGCCAGAATGTCCGCGATCTGTCCGCCCAGCCTGTCGTTCTTGAAGATGAAGTATTCGATGTTGACGTACCTTCTCGCTTTCGAGAGCTCTTCCTTTATGCTCGCGAAAGTCGCTTCGCCGTCGACGAGTATTTCCACGCCGACGCGCTCGCAGATCTCAGCGCAGGAGTTTCTGAAAGCGAGGAGCGACATCTTTCGAACCCTTGCCGGAGCGTTCCGCCAGTCCAGGCGCTCTATGCGCGGATATGGCTTCGCGGGCACGAAGAGCTTGCGCATTTTGATCCTCTTGAGATCCGGGCCGAGGAGAGTGTAGAGGATCAGCCCGATGACAGGCAGAAACACGAGGGTCATCAGCCAGAGTATCGTGCGGTCGGGGTTTCTCTCCTCGAAAAAAATGAGCGCCGCGGCGCAGGCGATGTAAATCGTTATGATGTGGGGGAGATAATTCTTCAGTAAAATCCAGGTCACGAGCAGAGTTTTAGCGATAAACGCCGTGAAGTTCGCGTCGTCCGGAACGGTCTGCCAGAGATACGGCGACAGTCCCAGAATGAAAGCCGTCACCGCCACCGCCAGAAATTTTTTCAAGACCGTTCCGTTTTTTTTCATACCGCGATTTTACCACGCGGACGCCCCTTACGCGATAAATTCGCGCCGTCAATTTCGTCCATGACTCTGAAACAGCATGGTTTCGGAGTGAATCCGCCGGCAGTCATTTGAATGAAATATTTACGTAAATTCTGCGTTACAGAGAAAGAAAATATTGATACTGCCGTCCTTAAATGTAGTATAGTTTTATTGAGCATTACGGATGCCCGCTCAATGCTTTGATAAAAACTTCAAACTATTGTGCCAGGAGGTGGTTGTATGGAGATGGAGTTTGCGCCGCAGAGTTACCTGATTGTGCAGGGGTACATAGACGCCAAGGACGACAGGGGTCGGACCATCAACTGCACGTTTCTGACGGTTGTGTCCAGGCGTGATGTTAAGTATACAAGCGTTCTTTTTGGCCGCGGCGACATGAGCAAAGGCTCGAACTGGAGCGATCTGCTGGCTCTGCACGAGGAGACTCACAGCGCCGTCAACAGGGATCCCCTGATCGTTCACCACGAGGAAGAGCTGAAAAAATACTTGGACACCAGCCTCGTCATTACGGGAGTGGCGAAAAACCTTAACACGAAACCGGCGGAACAGTCGGTGAGCAGGTTCTGTCTCGATTATCTCAAGCTGAAGGCTGTCTGTTTCGTAAGCTATGTCGATGCGTCACAGGAAGACCTGAAGCTGTTCGAGAAGGATGCGCCGGTTTTGGACGCCGAACCGGCCAGTTCCGATGCGCCGGCTGGCGACGTGGTCCCGGAGGCCCGCTATGAGGAAAAAACCGAGAGGGAGCTTTTTATCCGCTGCGACCCGATTCTGGACCCTATAGGCGGAGTCGCGACGAACGAGCTCTCGCCCGGTGACTATATTTATGGCAAATTAGCGGCGGACTCCGTTATTTATAAGTTGTTGGCGAAGAATAATCGTGGTTTTGACGGTATTATTACCGCTAAAGTATCGGGTATTCTGATGAATGAACTTGGGACGGCCACTATCAGCCTGGACCTTTCTGACGGGGTGTCTGGCGTTATGAAGATTTCAGGCAAGGTCAGGGTGAAGATGGCGCTGGATCCCGAGTCCGCGAACAGGTTCGCAAGAGGGAGGGACAGGTTCACGCCTGTCAATATCCCGCCGGAGTTTGTCTTTATAGGCGCCGGAGTCATCGTCGTAGTCTCCGCTTTTTTTCTGATCTGGTACGTTTTGCGGTTGTGAGGAGAGGTAATTTGTTTAGATGGGCGAGTTTGACCGTTTCGAGAGCTACAGCATAGCCAGGGGTTTTATTCATGGCAGCGAGAAGAATTCGCGGCGCTTGTGCGGTTTGTTCCTGGGGGTTGCCTCAGGTTTGAAGCTTTGCTACCTTGGCGTACGCTTTACCCTGGATCCGGTCGATAAAGACGTCTCGTGGGAGGAGTTACTCTCTTTGCTGAAAAGCACGGAGAGCGAGCGCAACGAAACTCTGGTAAATTATGAGAACAGGCTTCACGATTTTTTGGAGAGGGAGCGTGTTCTGTTGAGCAGCAAGAGGGCTCTCGACAGAAAAGCGATAGAGCGGAAGACGACTTATTTCTGCGCCGATGTCCTCGGCGTCAGCGCCGTTACTTTCGTAGAGTTGTCATCGGTTACGGGAGAAGAGATATTCACTCTGCTTCCCTTCCTGAAGGAAGGGGATGAAGAAGGCAAAAAAGAGAGCGGCTTATCGGAAGACGGAGAGGATAAAAAGGGGCTTGATTGCGGAGAAGGGGATGAAAACACGGCTGATGAGATTTTCATTCCCTGCGACCCAATCATTGATCCTGTCTTGGGAATCCAGGCGTCAAAACTTGCAGTCGGCGAATCGGTATATTGCAGAATGCCGGAGAACTCTCCATTTTACAAGATCTGCGCCGCCAGCGTCGCCGGCTTCGACGGCGTTGTCAAAGGCGAAGTCACGGGAGTAAAGATAAACGAGATTGGAACTTCAGTGGTGGCCTTGAACCTGGCGGATGGGATATCCGGCGCGCTGAAGCTTTCGCCCAACGTTTCGATAAAAAAGGTCCGCCGCGACGACGGCGCTCCTAGTGGCGCCGAAGACAGGCTTCCCCGCAACATCCTGCTCGTGGCGGCCGGGGTGACGATTTTGCTGTGCGCCATGAGGATACTCTTTCACTTTCTCTCGTAGCCGGAGACAATTCATGCCAATTTGAAATCAGAGGCCTGAAGTTAAAAGATTTAAAAGCGGTGATACCGCGTCCTTGCCTTCAGTATTAACACCTGTTTGAAATCGAATTGGTATCAGCTTATTCCAAGCAGCGAAACCCAGACGGAAATGGCAAGCGGCGCGAGAATCGTCGTAACGGCAACGGTCTCGCTGGCGTATCGTTCGTCCATCCCCATGCCGCGGGCGACTATGAACGCGTTTACCGCGGTCGGCATCGCGGATATTATTATAGACGTCTGAAAGAGCGTCTCCTGAGCGGGCCACGCTAAAAAGAGCGCCCAAACCACGGCGGGGTTTATGATTAGCTTCATCAGAACCTCAAGCCACGTTCGCCGAAAAGCGCCCCGCAAATTTGAAAGCTCCAGGCCCATGCCAAGCGCAAACAGCGCTATGCCGGTCGCCATGTCTCCTATCAGCTTGAGTGCCTCAAGGACTGTAAGGGGGATCGTGATTTCAGCTTGAGCCGCCAGGAGCCCGAGCAGGCTGGAGACGATCAGCGGGTTTTTGAAAGCCCTCACGCCGGCTTTTCGGACAGTCCCCGGGGATAATCCGCCGGACATCACCGCTTCCCCCCACAGGACCGATAGCAGATTGTAGCCGGGAAGCCCTATCGCGAGAAACGTGGACGCCGCGATTACCCCTGGCTCGCCGAGCGCCAGAGACGCGGCTGGGATTCCCAGATAAAAGCAGTTGGATCTCATGGACGCCATTGCCGTGAAAGAGTATACCCTCCTGTCATTGGGGTTCAGGAGATATGAGAGAACCAGTCCGATTGCGGGGACGATGAGAAAGGAAGAGTACAGTACGAAGAAGAGGTTTTTGTGCTGAGTCAGATCATTTCCCGAGAGATATACCGTGCGGAAGAGCAGCGCCGGGAGCGTCACCCAGTAGAGCAGTTTCGTGAACCTGTCGCGATCAGCCTCACTGAAGAAGCCTCTTCCCCTCAGGATCATTCCGAGAACGACCACCGCAACGAGCGGCGCGATTATCATGGCGCCCTTCATCAAACCCACCTCCGGTGTTTTACGGTAGTATACACCTATACACCAAGCGCGCTGTTGCGGCGGGTTCAGCGATTCTCGCGGCCGCTAGGCAGGACAGACCCGCGGTTGCGGTGTTCGCGGGCGTGTCCTGCCTAGCAGTCTGTCGGATTTAACCGCTTCAAAAAGATACATTAAATTTCATTGGCTAAATACTTGCAATGAGAACCTTTAAAACCGTGTATTTCTAATAAAACAGTTCAATAAGTT
>JAISQP010000191.1 GCA_031274115.1 Synergistaceae bacterium | reverse complement strand
CTCTGATCAAGACAGGCGTGCCGTTGGTCCAGGCTCTTGAGATGTCCTCTCCGATGGACCGCAGCGCCGGGAGGATGGCCTTTCTTGCCGACGAGGTGAGAAAGGGCTACCGCTTCTCGCAGAGCCTCGAAAGACAGGGGACGTTCTCGGAGGACATAGTTTCGATAGTCCGGATAGGCGAGGTGGGCGGCAACCTCCCGGACTGCCTTGACAGAATCGCGTCCAACTCGTGGGAGTTCGCGCAGAGTTCAATGCAGAAGTGGTCGAATCTGGCGGAGCCGATAATAATCATAATATTGGGCGCGGTTGTCGGCTTTGTCGTAATGGCCGTCCTCCTGCCGATATTCAGCCTCTCGGAGCTTGTGGGCTGACAAATGGCCGCTTACAAAACCGGGAACAGCCAGGGTTTCGATCTTTACCCTAAATCGGCCTTCTCACTTGTTATAGGCCTCCAGAAAAGCCGCTCTCAGCTCCTGATAGCGGGCATAGATCTGTTCAGCCGGCTCGCTCCCGTCTATTTGTTTCCCGAGAGCAAGCATAGCAAGCTCATGGACGAGCTGATTTTCCGGGATTCCCTGTAATTCAGCAAAAAGTTCGCTGTACGCATGCATTCAACACGCCTCCTCAAAAAACGATGACGAATTTCTCATATAAAGAATAGCTCAAAAGCGGCGGAATGTCGACCAGATCCCCGGTTCGCGTCGCGCGCAGGTTTTATCGAATAAAAACGCCGCGGCAAGGTTTTTGCCGCGGCGCAGAGTTGTTTGATGGATTTGCGAGGTGTTTCCTTACCGTTCGGCCCTCTAACCTTTAGCTGTATCTCCTGCTTTTCGCCCGGTCGGAGTCGCTTTTGCGGCGGGACGACGCGTGTTCCGTCCAGTCGGGGCGGTCGGATCTGTCGTGGCGCGCGCCTCTGCTGTACGTTCTGCCGTATGGCCTGGACTCGCCGCCGGATTTTGGGAGCGCCTTTATAGCGTTGCAGACGAGGCCCTCTTTAGTCATGCGGGCCTTGCGGGATTCGAGAAGCTCCGCCGCTTTAGCGGAGAGCTCGACGCTCGCGGAGTCCTCTCTCAGGCGAATGTTGCCAACATCGTCCCGACTGATCCCCATCGAACGGCAGAGCGCGCCCAAGAGCGCGCCGACTTCCCATCCCTCGTTGCGCCCTTCTCCGAGCTGAATCTGTACTCCGCCCTCCATCGTCGGCCTGCTTTGCCTGGCGCCGCCGGTGTTTCCGCTGCGGCTGTTATTGAAGCCGGGGCGGGAGTCGCCCCTGTTTTTATCCCTGTTCATCTCGGATTCGACGTCCGCTCGGATGGAGTAGCCCTGAGGCTGCTCGCCGTAAGCTCTTGCAAGGAGGCCGGCGACCATCAGCCTCGCGTCCTCGCGGGACATTATTTCATCGGCCCAGACATGGTAGTCTTCCGATTCGAGCGCGTGCTCCATCATCAGGGATTCAAAGCGAACTTTGGCCTGTCCTGATATCTCCGAGGAGTCTGGAGCTGGAATGATCTGCATCTGGAGGTTCGAGCCGTGAACCATCTGTTTGAACTGGCGCGCCTCGCGGCTTGTCAGCAGAACGAGATTCGAGCCCTCGTGCCCCGCTCTGCCGGTTCGTCCGCTGCGATGCACGAAGGCCTCCAGATTGCTTGGGAGTCCGAATTGTATCACATGGCTGACGCCGTCTATATCCAGCCCGCGCGCTGCGACATCCGTAGCCACAAGTATCATTACCCTTCCGCCTCTCAGAGACGAGAGCGCCGTGTTTCTCTCTCTCTGGCTCATGTCGCCGTGTATTGCGCAGGCTTTAAAGCCCTCGTCGCAGAGCCTGTCCGAAATATCCTGAGTCTCGACTTTAGTGGCGCAGAAGAGCAGGACCCGTGATGGATTCTCCCAGAGAAGAACGTTCGCGAGCCCCTCGAAGCGCTTTCGCGCCGGGATTATATACGTCTTCTGAGCGATGTCCTCGTGGTATGTGACATCCGACACGAGCGATATCTTGCGCGGCGCGTCGAGGTATCTGCGCGCCAGCGAAACGACTTCCGGCGGCATTGTCGCTGAGAAGAGCCATGTCTTTTCGAGGTTCTCCATGCCGCTCATGATCGCCTCCAACTCGTCGCGGAAAC
Source organism: Synergistaceae bacterium (assembly GCA_031274115.1). The sequence continues at coordinate 1,352 of JAISQP010000191.1, read as the reverse complement.
CCATGTCCAGCATGTGGTCGCCCTCGTCCAGGACCATGACCTTTATTGCCTCTGTCTTGAAGGAGCCCCTGCGAACGTGATCCAGAACTCTCCCTGGAGTGCCGACGACCACCGCCGCGCCCTCGCGCAGCGCGCGCATCTGTCTCTCCATGTCGAGACCGCCGACCAGAGTGGCTACCTTCGCGCCTATTTCAGCCCCCAGCCAGGCGAACTCTCTCGCGGTCTGCTGCGCCAACTCCCTCGTGGGCGAGAGAACCAGCACCTGCGGTTCCTTTGTCGTGCGCTGCATCTGATTGTAAATCGGAAGGGCGAACGCCAGAGTCTTTCCGGAACCCGTCTTTGCCTGAACGATGAGGTCGCCCTCAGTGATCGCTTCGTCCTCGAGAATGTGAACCTGCACCGGCATAGGAGAGTCGAATCCCTTGCGCTTTATCGCGTTCAGCAGCTCTTGCCTGAGGTTGAAGTCCTCAAATCTTGCAGGTATTTCCTTTGTTTCTATCTCGCATATTTCTGTTTCAATTTCTACTGTCATATAGACCTCCCGTTTTCGCTTCCCGTACAAAATCCTAATCTTCGGTACGAGCGCTGGCGGATACGCGAGGCCGTTCAAAGGATTGCTGCATTGGAACCGCGAAGTGCCTCGATGACGAGTGGGTTCCTCGCTTCGGGCCAATTATTAATAATATCAGAAACACAAACGAAGTCAAGGGGTGTATTGCGGCCATTCACGCGGTCTTATGCGGAGGGCTTGAAACTGATATACCGTTAGGTATATAATGACTTCGGTGAGGGTCTCCCTGTAAAAAATTCGCCGGAAAAAATGAAGGCGACTGTTGAGAATGGAGAGGTGATTATTGTATGTTTTCCTGGCGCGACGAAGCGATTTTCTATCACGTATATATTTTGGGACTGTGCGGCGCCCCTTTTCGCAATAATTACGCCGTTACGGAAAATCGGCTGTCTGAAATGGAAAAGTGGATACCTCACATAAAAAATTTGGGGTGTAACGCCGTTTGTTTCTCGCCTATTTTCAAGTCGATCACTCATGGATACGACACCACTGATTATTTTCAGATCGACAACCGTCTAGGGAGCAACGGAGATTTTCGCTCGTTGGCGCGGAAGTTTCACGACGAAGGAATCCGCGTTGTGCTGGACGGCGTTTTCAATCACTGCGGCAGAGATTTTTTCGCCTTTGTCGATATTCGCGAAAAAGGCCCGGGCTCCGTTTACCGCGATTGGATCTCGGGGCTTGATTTCAGCGGCGGCAATTCGGCGGGCGAAAGTTTTTCCTACGACACATGGAGCGGATATGACGAGCTGGTGAAATTCAACCTGAAAAACCCCGAAGT
>JAISQP010000164.1 GCA_031274115.1 Synergistaceae bacterium | reverse complement strand
AAAAGCTCCTTTATCGACGATTTCCTCGACAGGCTGAACCATCTGCTGAATGGGCGCGGACTTGACTATGTCATAGTCAATCACATGGAGCCGGATCACGCGGGCTCGTTTGCCCTGATCCGCCGCCTTTATCCGGGGGTCAAATTCGTCGGGAACACAAAGACGGCGGAGATGATAAAAAATTTCTACGGAATAGAAGACGGCGTGGTCGAGGTAAAAGAGGGCGAGGTCCTGGACATTGGCGGGCGCAAGCTCGTTTTCGCTCTGGCCCCCATGGTTCACTGGCCTGAGAGCATGGTGACTTATGACGCCACGCATCGTATACTTTTTTCGAGCGACATATTTGGCGGGTTCGGCGCGTTGGAGGGCGGGCTGTTCGATGACGAGGCGAACCTGCAATTAGCCGTCAGCGAGATGATGCGTTACTACGTCAATATAGTCGGCAGGTTTTCCGGGCCGGCGCAGAAGGCCCTCGAAAAAGTCAGATCGCTCGACATAGCTTTGATATGCCCGGCTCACGGTCCGGTCTGGCGCAGCGACCCGAACACGGTGATAGAGCTGTATGAAAAATGGAGCAGGCAGGAGACGGAAGACGGCGTAGTAGTGGTTTACGGCTCAATGTACGGCAACACTAAAATAGCGTCGGACGCGATAGCCAGAGGTCTCTCGAAGGCGGGAGAGAAAAAGGTCATAGTTTATGACGCCTCTCGCACGAACATGTCGTACGTGACGACCGATATATGGCGTTACGCCGGACTCGTCTTGGCGGCGTGCACGTACAATATGGAGCTTTTTCCTCCGGTCGCCTCGCTTCTCCGTCTGCTGGAGAACAAGATGATGAAGGGCAGGGCTATAGGTCTGTGCGGCTCATATAGCTGGAGCAGCGCGGCGCTGAGGGAGATGAAGGCTTTTGTAGAGCGTTCGAAGGGCGGTTGGAGTCTGATCGAACCCGCGATAGAGATAAAGTCGCGCCCGAAGAACGCCGACCTCGAGCTTTGCGCCGAGCTTGGCGTGAAGATGGCAGAAGCTGTAAATAGAAAATGAGCTGGCGTTGAAGCCATGATCCTCACATGACGGAAGATTCCACGGTGTCGAAAAACGGTTTTTCAGGCTTCATCGACCGCAGGAGGCATAGCTTGGCGCGGCAGTTCCTTCTCCTGAGAGAGCTGATAAGGGCGCCGAGGAATATGGGTACGCTGTGCGCAAGCTCGCCGGCGCTTTCCGACGAGATGGTCGCCGCGCTCACTCAATCGTTTTTGAAGTCTGGTTATCTCATTGAGCTTGGCGCTGGAACAGGACCGGTGACGGAAGCTCTGTTACGTCATGGGGCCTCCCCGTCGAGGCTGATTGTCATCGAGAGATCAAAAGCCCTGGCTGATTGTCTCCAAAGTCGATTTTCCAGCGTAAACGTCATCTGCTGCCCGGCTGAAGAGATGAGGTCGTGTGTAAAATGCGGTCCGGTGAGGGCGGTAGTGTCGAGTCTGCCGTTCCGAACTCTGCCGGCTGATGTCAGCGTTTCGATAATGGCCGAGGTTGAGAAGATCCTTGCTCCCGGCGGGCTCTTTGTGCAGTTCACCTATGCGCTGATAGGGGAGATGCCGTTCATACCGAAGAGTTTCAGAAAGCTGAGATCCAAAGTTGTCCTGTACAACCTTCCTCCGGCAAAGGTGGAGGTGTTCCGTAAACCGAAAGGTCCGGGAGAGCTCTCTGACCGTACGCCATGAAAATCATTGCCCTCAAGATTTATGTTGACACGCTGGGAGCTTATAGAGACGGCGTGCCGAAGCTTCTCGACGCTTTCGATGAATTATCTCTTGCGGGCAGTTTTTTCTTCGGCATGGGAACCGAGGGAAGCGGGTCCGTCGTATCGAGGCTGTTCGGAGAGGGGAAGGAGATAGTGCCGTCAGCGCCCGGCATTCTGAGGGACGCCTCCCGCAGGGGGCAGGACTGCGGCATCTATGGATGGAGCCCTCACGAGTGGGAGACTCGCCTGGAAAAGATGAGGGACACTACGATCGAGGCGGATTTAAAACGCGCGGTGGAGTACTTCGCGCGGAGGACCGGCCGACGCCCTGACGGGTTCGCGGCCCCTGGGTTTCGCGTAAACTACATAAGCCTCAGGATACAGGACGATATTCGTTTCAAATACTGCAGCGACACGTTTGGATTCTGTCCGTTTCTTCCAAAGATGTCGAGGAAAGTATTCGACACCCCTCAGATTCCGTCCACCCTTCCTCCGCTGGAGGTCGCGCTGCGGCGCGTTTCCGAGTCGGAGGCGCGCTCTCGATTCAAGGAACTCAACGGCAATATCAAAAACGGGCTGAACGTCCTGCCTTTGAATGCGGTTATCGCGATAATCCCTGAAATTTTTGGACCATTTTACGAATTCCTCTTGTGTTCCGTGAGGGAAGGCGTTAAATTTATTAGTCTGAATACCGTGGTTAAGAGCGTTGACGCCGCGGCGTTGCCGTCGTGCGAGATAGTGACCGTCAAAGCCGCTGGAATGTCTCGCGCTGTGACGATGCAGATGGTTTAAGAGTTACGGAGGTCGCTGCAAATCAGCGCTTCCATGGAAAAATTGCGAGGGGAGATGAATTTTCTTGAGAAAAACACTGTTGGCTGTGACGGTTATTCTTGCTCTGACGCTTTTGGCGCCGGTATACGCGGAGGCATCCACTCTTGGCGGCAGGTGGCTCGTCGACGGGGGCGGTTTTGCCGAGAAAAGCGTGCTCCGGGTTTCGCTCCGGGCCGGCGGAACGCTCGATATCAAGTCCGATCTGAACGGGAGCGCCGAGTACGTATCAGGGTATGAGGTATGGGGCGAACTCAACGCCAGCGAACTCAGGATCAACACATGGAGTTACCACGACGAATACGAGCTGCCGGCGTCGCTTGTCATCAATAGCTTCAACCCGACCTCGAGCGAACCTTTCTATCTCCCTCCGTTCGCGATAGACGGGCTGACGTACAGAGTGGTCCTGACCAGCGTCAACTCCGGCACGGTTAATATCTCCGGCTTCATAGAGGTGGACACGGTCGGGCAGTGCGAAATCAACGCGGACTGTGCGATATGGCGGCAGGGCACGTCAAAGCCGGATATTCCGGATGCCGCGAGCGGCTGTGACTCCGGCGCCGCGCCTCTCGCGTCCGCGCTGCTCGTTTTCGCGGTTTTTCGGAGAGCGAGATGCTCTTCCTGAACACACACAACGCCGCTTTATGCGGCGCCGGCGGAACTGCGCCGTTTCGCCCCGTCAAATTGATCAGAATCCCACAGACCGGTCAGGCGACTTTTTACACGTGCGGCGTCGCCGCGCTGCAGTCCGTTCTGTACCACAACGGAATCGAATGCAGCCAGGATGTGCTGGAGCTCGCGGTCGGCACGACCCCCCAGCAAGGCACCGGGATGGAGGACATTAGAAAATTCCTGAACGATAAGGGAGTTCGGGCGGAGATTCGGGAGAACATGACGCTGCGGGATCTGAAGGTATGCATAGACCTCGACCGGGTCGTGATCTGCATCATTCAGGCCTGGGACGATGAAGACGACCATGATTACTCCGATACGTGGAACGACGGGCACTACGCGATCGCGATAGGGTACGACGACAAGAGGGTTTATTTCATGGATCCGTACACGATCGCAAATTATACTTATATAGAGAACGAAATCCTCCTGACCAGGTGGCACGCTTTAAATCGAGGCGTGAGGTATATCAAAGCCGGCATCGTCGTCACAAACCACAACCCAGTGTATAAACAGGACGCGTTCATTGAGATGAAGTGACTCAAGCCTCGGTTCACGCTGGCGTTCGGCTTCGTCCGATGCAGTAGTATTCGAAGTCCAGAGCGTCCAGTTTCGACGGGTCGTAAAAATTGCGCCCGTCAACGAGGATCCTGCGTTTCATGGACCGGCCCGCTTCCTCCCAGTCGATCGAGGCGAACTCCGGCCATTCGGCGACGAGTACCGCCGCGTCCGCGTTTAAAAGCGCGTCTCTGGCGCTCTCTTCGTAAACTACCTGCGGCAGTATTTCGCTCGCGTTTGCCGCGGCTATGGGATCGTAAGCCGCGATATCCGCGCCGTGTTCCAGGAGGTCGTTTATAAGGACTATGGACGGCGCCTCCCTCATATCGTCAGTGCCTGGTTTGAACGCCAGTCCCAGAACCGCTATCTTCAATCCGTCCATTGTCTCGCCGAAACGCCTGCGGAGCATGGCGGGAAGAATGAGCTTCTGCCGCCTGTTCACCTCCTCTATCGCGGCTGCGATGGTCATTTCGAGCCCGTGTTCCTCGCCTATCCTGCACAGCGACTGCACGTCCTTCGGGAAACAGGATCCTCCGTAGCCGCATCCGGCGCTGAGGAAGCGCGTTCCGATCCGACTGTCCGAAGCTATGCCGCTCCGGACGTGCGCGATGTCGGCTCCGACAGCGTCGCACAGGCTCGCGATCTCGTTGATGAAGCTTATGCGAGACGCCAGCATTGTGTTTGCGGCATATTTCGTTATCTCTGCTGAGGCAGGGTCCATGAAGATTATCTTCTCCTCTTCCACAAAGGGGGCGTATAATTTTTTCATCAGAGTCCGCGCCTCCTCTGAAACAGCTCCAACGACGACCCTGTCTGGATGCAGGCAATCCGAGAGCGCCATCCCTTCCTTGAGAAATTCCGGGTTTGAGAGGATCTCCGGGTTGCGTTTTACGCCGCGCTCCCGCAAGCGGGCGCCGATGCGGTCGCTGAGCATCCGGTTCGTTCCGACCGGCACTGTCGATTTTATCACGATAAAACAAGGCTGGCTCACGCTTCGGCTGATACCATCCGCCGCGGAGAGCACCTGGCTCATGTCCGCCTCGCCGTTTTCCCCCGGAGGAGTGCCCACGGCAACGAAGCATACATCCGCTCCTTCGAGCCCCTCGCTTATATCCGTGGAAAATTTGAGCAGACCGCGTGAGATATTTTTCGTCACAAGCCCGCTCAATCCCTCCTCGTATATTGGGATCTCGCCTCTTTTCAATTTTTCTATCCTGCGTTCGTCTATATCTACGCACCACACGACATTGCCCTTTTCAGCAAAACAGGTTCCAGTCACCAGCCCAACATATCCTACTCCAATAACGCAAATATTCAAAAACGCTCCTCCTAACGTCAGTAATTGTGTGCATTTCGCGTAAAACTTTCCGCCCGGATACTTTATCATGTATACGGCAGGTGTCAAACTTGAACGTAAGGCGGAGTACGACTTAGGGTGTTGACGATAATATAAAAAAATGTATGATTTGTTTGATGAATCATTGCTATAATCATTGTATAAAGTTCGCCGTTGACGGTTCTCCGTTAATTTATACGGCAAACGAGAGGATGGCGAGGTTATGAGTAATTATACATGCGGCAACTGCGGCGCCCAGTTTTCAAAGGGTAAATCCTCGTGTCCTCAGTGCGGAACGCCAAGGACGGCGTCGCATAAGGCGCGGCAGGCCCAAACGGAGAAAACGTGCGGGTATTGCGGCGAGATCGTTCACCAGGAGGACCGTTTTTGTGAGTCGTGCGGCGCAGATCTGACGGAGTTTGAATCCGACGCCGGACAGGACAGGGGAGAGCGGGAATCGGGGGATAATAAGCATCCTAGGGGAAAGGCGATTCTCACTCCGAGGATACAGCCTGTAACGGACGGCAAAGTCCCCAAATTCGATCCGCATCTCGTTTCTTCCAGGAAGAGCGCGCCGAAAAGGAACTCCCTTTCCCCGCTCGTGCTTATGATGATCGCTTTTTTAATCTTTGGATGCGCTGGAGCTATAGCGTATAGATCGTTTAGGGCGAACGACGACTTGCCCGTCAATCAGCCGAATGATTCATCGACGCCGGTCGTGGATAATAGGAACACTTCGGATGACGGAAGCTTTGTCTCCATATCGAACCCGCAATCCGCCGGCGATTCTCCTCCGGAGGCTTCCGCCGCTCAGAGCGGGCCGAGGTACTCGTGGTCCAGTTGGAGTGAGAGCGGATACAGCCGTATAGTCCCGGCAAACCCGTCGGACGTCTCCCCGGTTCCAGGCAACCCCAAGGGGACGGTGCTCGGTGATCGCGTTCGGCTGCGCGCCGAACCGAACACAAATTCAAAGATCATTCTGCATTTCAACAGGAACGACTCCATCGAGGTGCTGCAGCGCTATTCCTCCGTCTCTGAGGATTATTACTGGTTCAATGTCAGCGGCAAGGGCAAGACGGGGTGGATGTACGGTCAATATGTGAGCATTGCCATAGAGTAAACCGCATGAATTTCAACAACGCGCCGAAGTGGAAAAAAATTAAAGCGAATAATGGCAAGGCCCCATGGAGTCCGCTTTATTTATGTCTCTTCTTCGTTCTCATCTGCGCGATATTCTTTTTTCGCAACGCCAGATACGACGGCAGTGAGACAGACGAGGCTTCAGACGCTCAGGCGCGGTCCGCCCAATCAGTCGCGAACGCGCCGGAGTCTCCCGCCGGAGGTCTTTCCGACCTCAGACGGACTCTGGATGACCCCGGCGGCGGATTCTCAGGCGTTCAGGCGCAGAGAGGCCTGTCTGTTCTGATCGAAAAAAAAGCGCATAAGCTCACCGTCTTTCGCGACGGCGAGAGGATAAGGGAATATAAAGTGGCGGTCGGGAAAAATAAAGGCGACAAAAAACGCGTGGGCGACCTGAGGACGCCGGAGGGCACGTTCCCCGTACAGCAGGTTCAGGATTCCTCCAAATGGACTCACGATTTCAAGGACGGCAAGGGAGCGATCCGCAACGCCTATGGGCCGCTGTTCATCAGGCTCAAAACCCCGCCGTGGAGGGGCATAGGCATCCATGGCACTCACGATCCGGCATCCATAGGCTC
>JAISQP010000151.1 GCA_031274115.1 Synergistaceae bacterium | reverse complement strand
GAGCACATGGTCATGTCGTTTACGCCCGCCCTTATGGCTATGCCAGTCTTCGTCCTCGTGATAAAAAGATGCAGCGCAAAAATCGCGCCCATCGAGACGATGAACGCGAACAGGTCGAGAAGGCTCAGCGAGCTGCCGCCTACCTGTATCACCTGGCGTTTGAAAAATTCGGGGAAAGAATAAAACCGCGAGCCAATGGTGGCGTACACCATGTTTTCGAGGAACATCGAGCACCCCATGGCGCTTATCATGAGGTAGAGCGACGGAGCGTGGCGCCGCCTCAGCGCGGAGTAGGCGACACGTTCGTTGAATACGGAGATCAGGCCCGCGCCGACGACGCTTCCCGTGACCACGAGGCCGAGCCCCAGGCTGAGTTTCGAGGCGAGCGCGAAGCCTATGTACGCCCCCAGCATAATCACCGCCCCATGCGCGAAGTTGCTGAATGACAATATGCTGAATATAAGTGAGTAACCGACCGCCATCAGCGAGTAAACGCTGCCGATGGAGAGGCCGGTTACTAGAGTCTGGAGGAACACTTATCTTTTACCTGCCGCCAGGGCCTTTATTCTCCCTGATATTTTTCCACGAAGACAAACGCTTTTTTGGCTACGTCGACCTTCTGGATGACAGCCGGTTTGTTGAGCGGGTTGTGGTTCGTCGGGTCTATGGTGAGCGTGCCGCTCGTCACTTTGAGGTCGGTGATCTGTTCAAGGGCAGATGCGAGCTTCGGCCCCTCGGCAGAACCCGCCGCTTCCGCCGCAGTCGCTATCATTATGAGAGCGTCCTGAGCCATGACCGGGTTGGGGAGCACCGGGTCGACGCTGTAAGCCGCGCGGTATTCGGCCACGAAATCTTTGATGTCCGGGTCTTCGAGATCCGTCAGGTTGACGAAATACGAGCCGTCTATCGCCTCGCCGCCGAGATCTATCAGATCAGGGCTTCCCCACTCGTCTCCGCCGAGGAGCGTCGCGGTTATCCCGAGATCGCGGGCCTGCTTTGCCGCCATAGCCGCTTCCTTCTGATTGGCGGGGATGAAGATGACGTCCGGCGCAAGCTCCTTCATCTTGCCGAGTTGCGCCCGGTAGTCCAGCTCCTCAGAACGGAACGCTTCTTTGGCCACGACTTCGCCGCCGCGCGCCTTGAAAGCCTCCTCGAAATAGTTCGAGAGCCACTGGCTGTAATCAGAGCCCACGTCATACAGTATGGACGCCTTTTTCGCGTTCAGCCTGTCGACTGAAAATCTCGCCGCGACCGTTCCCTGGAACGGATCGATGAAACAGGGGCGAAAGGCATATGGGCGCAGTTGCTCGGTCTTCTGGTCTATCGTCACGAACTGGTTGGTCGCTGTAGTAACTATCATCGGTATCTCGGCGCGCTCGAATATCGGCGCGCTCGCTATGGCGTTTCCGCTCTGCGAGGGGCCAATCACGGCCGCCACCTTGTCGCCGGCGAGCCTGCGGGCGACGTTGACCGCCTCGATATTGTCCCCGCGGTTGTCGTAGCGCACTATCTCTATCTGCTTGCCGAGTATGCCTCCTGAGGCGTTTATCTTCCCGACAAGCATGTCGACCGCGTTGGCCTCAGACTGCCCCCACATGGAAGCCCCGCCGGTCAGGGAGACCGTGTGCCCTATTTTGATGGTGTCCGCTGCGGCGAAAGCGTTGGAAGCCATGACGAGCGACGCGGCCAGAGCGCAGATAAAAACGAGTTTTCTCATTTTATAATTCCCTCCTTAAGGATTGTATATTCCGATTGATTAAGCCGTTTATTCGCGCTGTCTGTGAATTTAAACGCCTCCTTCCGGCGAAAATACTGATTAACGATGATACTTTATTGCTTTAACTTCATGATGTCAACTATCATTCCTGGCGTGCGGAAGATTTTTAAAATAATTTATACCGTATTAATATGCGTTTAATATTGTTCGTTGGATGTTATCGTATTATTATAACAATTTACGAGGGGAGTGATTTCCATGATGAAGAAATTATTCGCGCTGCTGGTCGTTGTTTCGTTGTCCGCCGCGCTTCCCGGGATGTCCGACGCGGGCATCGGCGAGGAGGCGGTTCGAAAGGCCTGGCACGAGGTCTCCAAAATAGCCGAAATGGAACCCCTGCCGCTTTCCATAGAGAACAACAGCGTCCCGAACGCGTGGGTTACAAACGGCAAATCCGTCACGGTGACGACCGGGTTGATGAACCTGCTCGCGAGGGAGGAGGAAATGTTCGGAGTCCTCTCGCACGAGGCCGGGCACGCGAAGCTCAACCATTATCAATCCGCCGTGACCTCCAGCGTCGGAATCGGAATCGTCGGCCTGCTTCTGGGGAAGGCCGTGGGCAGCAACGTCGTCGGGGAATTGGCCGTTAACGTCGGTTCGAATCTCGCAAGCGCCGGCTTCAGCCGCGAAAAAGAGGTGGAGGCGGACGACTTCGCGGTCGATATCGCCTTCAAGGGAGGCAAGGATCCGACCGGAATATACACCGCGCTCGCGCGTTTAGCGCAGTACGGAGGAAAGCTTCAGCCGTCGGGGTTCAACTCGCACCCCCCGGACGACCGCAGGCTGCTCCACGTGAAAAACAGGATACACGC
>JAISQP010000117.1 GCA_031274115.1 Synergistaceae bacterium | reverse complement strand
GTGAAGCTCTCCATCGGGGCGGTGATATTTATCCCGCCGCGCATACCGTCCATGAAGAGCTTTTCGAGGCTTCCATGATTGAGCAGCGCGATTCCCACTCCCGACAGGAACTTTGCCATTTCGTCGCAGGCAGTGAAGCGGTGGACGAAGCCGCGGAGACTATCGGCCAAAACTTCGGATGGATTTTTAGCGCCTTTGCCGCGGGCGAGTCCCAACAGATATTCGGCAGGCGAAGGACCAAGGGCATCCAGCACTCTGCCGACGCTCGATAATATGGAAGCCACGCGTCCGTAAGCGAGGGACGAAGCGATCAGCCCAACCACCTCCCTGTCGGAAGCGCGCTCATAATTATACAGAAACTGAAGCGGGTCGGGCGACACATACTCCCTGCGGTTGTACTCGCGGTACAATTCCTCCAGAAGCCCGTAAGCACGGCCCTCGTAAGGCTCGATGATCCCGTCTCGCATTATTTCATGTTGTTGAACGCGAACGTCGGGGCTGTCTTTGGGGACTTGCCCCTCTTCACCAGGTGATAGTTCGCGTATGTGAGCGGAGATCCTTCCTTGAAATTCCTGGCCGACACGATCTCCCCGACGAACAGTGTGTGAGTTTTCAGATCCAGGATCCCGGTCACCCTTGCCTCTAAGGCTGAGAGACACCACTCCTTGACGATCGGGATGTTCAGGTCGCCCGTTATGCAGTCGACGCCAGTGAACTTGTCTATATCCCTGCCGCTCTTGAAGCCGAACGTCCCGATAAATGGCATCGGGGTCTCCTCCTGCAGGACGGATACCGCAAAGAGCCCAGTCTCCTTCACGCAGGTCTCAGTCAGGTTCTCCCTGTTCAGACAGACACAGAGGGTCGCGGGCGCCGCGGTTGTCTGCATCACCGCGTTCGCAACCTGCCCGTTCAACTTCTCGTGCAGGCGAGCGCTCACTATATACATCCCGTAACTCATGCTGAATAGCGCGGTCGGATCAATTTCGGACAATACTTTCGCCCCCATTCTTATATATTAAGAAAAGTCACCGAGCGTCACTCGATTCTCCGGGCGACTTCCCCTCCCAGATGAGTCAGCCTGTATTTTTGCGTCGGGCTCCTCGGAGAGTCCGGCTGGGTCATCTCTACGTAGCCCGCTTCGATGGCCGGGTCGAGGTAATTCTTCCTGAAAGTACCCCTGTGTGACATTCCGAGACCGGTCATAATCTCCGCTCCCGTCAGTGTGCGTCCCTTGAATACTGCAAGCAGCCTTTCAAGGAAATCGGATAGTCTTTCGGGCGTCTTTGGCTCTCTTGAGACAACCGCCGGCGTCGATTCGATCATACCCTCCAGTTCGCCGCCGATCAGCTTCAGCATGAAGATGACGAACGGCGCGGCGTCTTTCCGCCTGTCGGAGCGCTCTAGAGCCTGGAGGTAGTCCGTCTTTTCCCTCGTCACTATTTCCTCCATCCGGAAACCCTCGAGCGCTGGCCGCCACTTCCCAATGAGCGCCGAGTGCCAGAGTCTCGCGATGCGCCCGTTGCCGTCCGTAAAGGGGTGAATGTAAAGGAGCTGGTAGTGGAAAATCGCGAAGGAGACGAGCGGGTGTTCTCCCGGCGCTTCGAGCCATTCGAAGAGTTCGTCCGTAAGGCGCTTCGCCGCCGACGGAGGCGGGGGTACGAAGGCTACCTGCGCGCCGTGCATGACCCGAGCTTCCGATGTCCGAAACGAACCGGCGTCGGCGGTCCCTCTGAACATTCCGCCGTGTTCCGCGATGAGATCGGATACCTTGTAGGGGTCGAAGCGAGCTGACCTGACCTCGCCGATATGGGCTGAAACCCTCTCGGCATATCTGCCGACAGTCTCACAGACGTTGCCTAAAACCTCAGACAGGCCTGCTTCCATGGCAAAAGGCGCGACCCAGCTCCGTTTGGACGCCATCCACAATCCCTCCAAGCTTATCCGACCGACGGGACTTTTCAGAGATTCAGCGTATGTCCCGGACCATGGCAGGCAAACATACCTGCGCGCTATTCTTCACTTTCAATACGTCCATAATAGCAGGAATTTGTTTAAAGAGAAAGTGACGCTTGAAAATCAAGTGTCGCTCAAGTGTGAGAGCGTCTCCACAAGGCCGCTGATATCGGGCGTGGAGAGCTTCGCGATCTTTCTCCCGAAAATTTTGCCCGCCGCGTCGGCGCAGGCGGCGCCCCACGCGATGAGACGCGCGCTGTCGGGAGGCATGCCGATTACGCGGCTATACTCCTCCGCAAGGGCGGCGCTTCCGAACACGACGGCGTCAAGACCGCACGACTCCCACTGTTCGCGCATCACGTCGAGCCCGGGAACCTCCCTGGGGGTCATCCTGTACGTGGATAGAGAGCGCACTAGCGCGCCCGCTTCCCGCGCGGCGGCGAAAGCGGCGTTAGACGCCCGTTCGTTCCTGGCGAAAATCACCAGTTCGCCGGGCCTGACAGCTTTTCGAAGGGAATCGGCAAGGTTCTCGCTCGTTCCCCCCGCGACCAGATCGGGCTCGACACCGATCGCGCGGAGAGCGCTCGCCGTTCCCTCGCCGATAGCGGCGACGCGCCCTCTTATGCCTCTCAGGTCCCGAACGGCCCGCTTGAGTTCCGCGGCGCCGCGAGGGCTCGAAAGAACCAGCCAGTCTGCGGCGCGAAGAGCGTCTGAGACCTCCTTCGCGTCCTTATGCGGCAGCGGATCGAGGGCAAGCAGCGGAAGGCCGTAACAATCCGCGCCGAACTCCTCCAGCGCCCTGCCTGTCTCCCAGCACTCCGGGTAAGGGCGGCAGATCGCAAGCTGCATACCAGCCAGCGGGCCTTTTTTGGGAGAGAGCTTCATGCCCGCCGTTCCTCCCACGTAAATCACCGCCGGGGAGGGAAGCCCGACCCTCCGCGACATCACGCTCATTCCGGCGAGATCCCCGTCGATGCGGCGCGCCCTTCCCCATCCTCCCCAGACGATCAGAGCGACAGGAGTATCCGGGCGTCTGCCCATTTCGAGAAGCCTATCCGATAGATCGGCGAAGGCCGACGCGCCCATGTACAGAGCTACGGTTCCCTCATCCTCAGCCAGCCTTCGAACCAGCGCGTCGTCATTATCGGTGAGATCGTGCCTGCGGTGAGCGGCGGAAAGAGAGAGCCGCGGCGATACATCCCTGTGAGTGAGCGGCAGCCCGGAACATAGCGCTCCCCCCAACGCGGAGGTTACGCCTGGAATAGCGCTCCACTCCACTCCGGCCGCTTCGAGCGCGATCGCCTCCTCTCCCCCCCGGCCGAAGACGAACGGGTCGCCCCCCTTGAGCCTGACCACGTTTCCTCCCTGGCGGCCAAGCTTTATGAGAAGCCCGTTTATCTCGTCCTGCGGGAGAGTGTGCCTGCTCTCTTTCTTGCCTGCCTGATGAAAGGCACAGCTTCGAGGGGCGAGCTGAAGGATATCGGGGTGTATCAGTCTGTCGTATACGACGTGATCGGCCTTTGAAATGCAGCCGGCTGCCGCGGCGGTGAGAAGTCTCGGAGAGCCGCAGCCGGCGCCTACAAGCGTTACGCCCATCTCTGGAAACCTTCGGCGGAGAGCAGTTCTTCCATCAGAGGGAGATCCCGCATCTCGTCCCAGAGACGGAACGCGAGCAGTTTCGCGTCCTCCTCCGAAGCGACGGCGCCGCTCACGCCGACCGTCACGCGTTCGTCACCTGGATTTTCTCTCAGTTCAGTCGAGTAGAGGGCGACAGCTAGGTCCATGACCCCGTCGATTATCTCTCCCTGTACCCCTATCGGGCAGGCGCAGCCGAGCCCCATCAGCCGGAGGAGTTCCCTCTCCGCTACAGTCTCGCACCACGTCTCGAAATGATTCAGCTCTCTTGCCGCTTCATTCGCCGGTGAACCGGCTAGGGTTTCTATCGCTATCGCTCCCTGTCCGGCAGACGTTATGAAGGGCAGTCTCACCGCGCGCTTCATATCGATTCCAAGGCGCTTCAATCCGGCCTCCGCAAGTATCAGAGCGTCCACCTCCCCGTTTTCCAGACGCGAGAGCCGCGTCTCAATGTTTCCTCTGCACGTCACGAACTTGAGGTCTCTCCGCACGCTGCGCGCCTGGGCTCTGCGCCTTAGGCTCGACGTGCCGACAATCGCGTCGGAGGGAAGTGCCGCCAGCCCGACGCCGTCGCGCGTTATAAGGACGTCGTACGCTGTTTCGCGCCGCAGGACGGACGCGATGACGCAGCCCTCCGGGAGGTTTACCGGCATGTCCTTCAGGCTGTGCACGGCAAGATCGCCCCTGTCAGCTAGCAGCTCCTCCTCCAGCGCCTTCACGAACGCGCCGAAGCCTCCGAACTCGACTAAGTCCTTTTTTCTGTCCCGGTCCCCGTGGCTCGTCACCGTCCTGCGGGCGACGTTTACGCCGATGGAGGAAAGTGCTTCCGCACACTCCCCGGCCTGCGCGAGGGCGAGAGGGCTGTTTCTTGTGAGCAGCGTCAGCTTTGGCCGATACGCCGCCGGCACGGCTGATGAGACCGGATATTCGTGGATAGCGGCCTTTCCCTTCGCGCCGCTCTCGTCGAATTCGCTTGAAAGTTTCCCTCCGGCTTTGAGAATTCCGCGTTTGAGCAGGGCTGCCTTCGCCGGGTTTCTTCCTCCGCTCGATATTCCTACATAACAGCCGTCCATCTCGAATTGAGCGCAGAGGGCGAAGTCCCCGGCGTCGCCGTCCGCGCAGGCGTCCACTATACAGCCCTCCTCGCGGGCCATATTGACGGCGTCGTCGAGAGTTTCTTTCGGCAGGGCGAGGACCGCGAATCCTCGCCCCTTGAAGTCCTCACGTGCCGCCGTTCGTCTCTCCCACTCGATTTCGCCCGATTCGGCCAAATCTCTGAGTTTCTTCGTGACGTCCGGCGATATGAGCTTCACATTCGCTCCGGAAGCGAGCAGGGTTTCCGTCTTACGCTCTCCGACCGTCCCTCCGCCGACGACCAGAATTTCGTGCCGGTCGAGGTTCAGGGAGACTATCAGTCTGTATGGGCCGCCCAAACTATCCCGCATGATCCCTATCCATTCATAATCACTCCCGATATGCCCCACACGATAAAAATCGTGACGACTTCCAGCGAGAACATCGTAACGAGATGCCACCTCAGGAGACCCGGAACGAGTTCCTTTGGGAATATCCCCATCCAGTAGCCCACGTTCTGTCTCATAGTCCTCGTTATTGTACCTACCATATTGCCTACCAGCAGTGCCAGCACGGCCTGAGCCACGCCGAGTTCTCCGGCCGACAGAGCGGCCCTGGCCGCTGACAGCGCGGCCATCACGTGAGCGAGAGCGCTCACCGCAACGGCCCATCCCTCCGGGGGAAGAAAGGCGTGGAGCCCCCACTTCGCGATGTGATCCGTGAAAGCCCGCTCCACGTAGGGCATCGCCGCGTATGTCAGCGCGAAGAAAAGCCACGCCCACGGGAGCGAACGGAGAAGAGTCTTGAAAAGACGTCTGCGCCTGGATCCAGGGCTCATTTCCCTGTCCTCGGAGTTTGTCTGTCTCCGCTCTCCCTGAGTTTGCGAGGCAAAGACGCGGCCGCTTTTTTTCAGCATGAAAATTACCCAGGCAAAGCGTATCGCGCTTCTCAGCACCAGTATCAGCGCGTAAATCAGGCCGGATATCCCAGCGATTCCGAAGGCCATCGTCGCCGTCCCGACCCATCTTCTGAGGTAGCCGGGGAAGGCAAGCGCAAGCGTTCCGTAGGTCGCCTCCGCCTTTGAAATCCCGCCATCCGCGAAACAGGCGGATATCAGCGCCGCGCCAGAACGGGACGAGCCGAGCGCGACGAGCATGGCGCCGGCTATCGTCCTGTGTATCCCCCATCTCGATAGGAGCGGCACGATGGGCGCAAAGAGCATGTCCACCACGCCGAGACTGAGAATGACCTCGCCAGCCAACAGTCCCGCGGCGATGTTCACGGTGAGAAACAGCTCCGCGCGAAGCAGTGAACTCCAGAAGAGGGGCGACGATAGCGGAACGACTTCCATTTCCCCTCCGTTACCGCCTGTTTCTCCAGAGGAGCAGGACCGAAAGATAGTCCCCTGTGGGAGACACGGCGTCATCCCCGGTAACTACGCTCTGTTCGGGGTGTCCGGCGCGGTGAACCCTGACGGCCTTTTCCCATGGGCCTGTCGACTTCACCAGTTCAGGCAACGCGTCGCCCAGAGCGGACGGTTTGTATAGAGCCACGCAGTCCGCGGCGCTCATCGACTCCGCCAGTTTTTCCGGCGGAGCGGAGCCGGGCAGTATAGCGAGACGCTCCTCGCCCATCGCCAGGAATTCGCCCGCCACGCCGGAGGCGAGAGAGTGCGCCGAAATTCCCGGCAGAAGCCGGAGTTCAATGTCTCTGTGGATTTCGCGCCAGACAGAGTAAAGATACGACGCGGTCGCGAAAAGAACGGAATCGCCTATAACCGGGAGAGCGACGCTGCGTGCTCCCTCCCAGACCGGGCGCAGTTCCTCGAGCTGGCGGGATATCTCCTCATCCCTCCGCTTTCCATCCTGAATCATGGGGAACCAGAACTCATGAGTCGTGCGCAGATCCGCGCACAGGCTCGCGCATATGTCCCCGGCCACGCTTGCGCGTCCGTGCCCCGAGACGGGGAGGAACACCGCGTCCGCCTCCCTGATAACGCGAAGCGCGCCGACTGTCACGAGATCCGGATCCCCTGGCCCCACACCTACTCCGTACAATATCAAGACATCAACTCCATTTCAAAAAAACTAAAAGGCCTCTTTTGGCGAGAGACTTTTGGATCTCGTTAAAGACCACGCCGGATAGCAAGTTCACCGCACCACTCCAAAAGAGCGTTCGGGTCGTCCGTTCTATTTAAACCCTCCGGCTCGCTCGGACGCCTGATAAGAATGAGCGGCAAACCCAGTTTTTGAGCGGCGAGGGCTTTCGACTGCACTCCTCCGGCCTCGCCTGACTCCTTGCTTATCACGCATTTCACGGCGCGGTCGACGCAAAGAGCCTCGTTGAGGTCAGCGCCGCCGGGCCCCCAGGAGGCTATTATCTCGCATGGCTCCAGACCCGCGCGCTCCGCCGCCCTCATGCTATCTACAGTGGGCAGCATTCGGGCCAAAACTCCCCGTCCGGCGCTTCTCAAGGCCGGCAGGACACGAGGAATCAGGTTGACTCCTATGGAAAGGAACACCACATCCTCCGCGCCTGTCAGTTCAATGGCCTTCGAAACGGCTTCCTCAGGGCTCTGAACGTCTATTGAGCCTTCCACTACAGACTCCGGCCTCTCAAACCTGCAAAGGGGCGTTCCGGAAACGTCGCAGGCGGCCTTTATCGCCTCCGTCGCTCCGGATGCAAAGGGATGGGTCGCGTCAATAACCCCGTACAATTCGGAGGAGTTGGCCGCGAGAACGGAAATCCATCCTTCCGCGTCCCGAGCGCCAACCAGTGAAGCGGCGCCGTCAGGGACCGTGGCGAGACCAGCGTCTCTGGCCACGGAGACCGTGACACTGAAGCCGGTCTCCAGCAATTTCGACGCCACGAGCCTTCCCTCGCTGGTTCCTCCCAAGACGAGGAACTGCCCAAGGTTCGGCGTCGTCACGGCATCGATCTCAGCTCCGTAGCCTCTCGTCTCGAGCCATATTTTCCTTCCGTCCGGTGATTGTGTCTCCCGAACGGCGGGGGAGAGGAAGATCATCAATGTCCTCATGTCGATCGCGTTCTGGTCGAGTTCGGATACGGGCAGCTCCCGCACGGATTCGTCATCCCTTCCCGCGTCGCGCACGAGGACGAGACGCCGTTTTGAAAAAATTCTGCGCACATCCGCGAGTTTGTCCGGAAGGTCGCGTTTGACAGGGTTGTAGAGGGCCACGGTTATGTCGCCGGACTCGGCCCCTTCCATGGCCCGGACGACCGCGTCCCAAGGCTGGAGGTAGTCGGAGAGCGAAAGAAGCGCAATGCCGTTCGAATACGGGGCGCCGATCGCTTTGGCGGCGGCCTGAGCGGCGGTTATTCCCGGCAGTACCTTGACCTTGAGGTCACCGGCCATGGAGAGGGCGAGCGGCGCGAGACCAAAGAGCCCCGGGTCGCCCCCCGAAACGAGGGCCACCGCGTAGCCGGACC
>JAISQP010000113.1 GCA_031274115.1 Synergistaceae bacterium | reverse complement strand
CAAAGCTGCTCTCGACGCAGGCTCCGATGTCGTGGGAACAAACTGCGGCAACGGGATCGAAAGAATGATAGAGATCGTAAGCGAGATGAAGGCGGCTTACCCAAAAGCCTATATCCTCGTACACGCAAACGCTGGACTCCCACAGAACATCAACGGCAAAGACGTCTTCCCGGAAACACCCGAAATGATGGCGGCTCAGGTCGAGACCCTCATCAAGGCCGGCGCGAATATCGTGGGCGGATGCTGCGGAACGACGCCGGCGCACATCGCGGCGATCAAAAAAGTTGTCGAAGCGTATAACAAAAAAGTTGCGTAATGACCTTGCCTGCCTCGTTCAATATTAAATAATCGCCAAACATATCACAATCAATTCGGAGGTGCAGAGATGAAACCAAAATTTTTAAGCACAGCGATAGGGAGCATGCCATACGAAGACCCGGATCACGCGGTTGATGTAGCCCTCTCGTCTCAAGATTGCCCTATCTGGCCCCAGCTTCCGTTCTTCGGGCTCAAAGAGCAGATGGAAATTCAGTACAGCGAGGGAATTCCTTGCGCTGTTATCGACGAGGCAAAGGGACGCATGTTTTTTGATACGTCAAAAGACTACTCCGAAGATTTCGCTTCGTTTTACGACGCGTATACGACAGCTATGGATCCCGACGCGGGCAACGGGGACTGTTCCTCCATGGCAATTTCCGCCGAATTCTCCAAGGGAATTTACGCGATGGAGAAAAAACTGAAAGCGGGAGGGAAGAAATTACCGTGGCTTAAAGTCCAGACCACAGGACCGTGCAGTTTCGCTCTCACTATTACCGACGAGAATAAAAGAGCCATCTATTACAATGAGGAATTTCGGGATGTAATAATCAAGGCGATAGCCATGAAGTGCCGCTGGCAAATACAAAAATTCAAAGAATACGCCGACGACATTATCTGCTTCATAGACGAGCCCATCCTGTCCGCCTTCGGCAGTTCCACCTATGTATCCGTACAGCGCGACGACGTGGTAGCCCACTTGAGCGAGGTCATAGACGCAGTACACGCGGATGGCGCTTACGCGGGCATTCACTGCTGCGGCAACACGGAGTGGAGCATCCTCACGGACGCGGGAGTCGACCTGGTTAATTTCGACGCGTTTGGATTCGGCGAGACTATATCGCTTTACGGAAAGAACGTGAAGGACCATATCGAAAAAGGCAGAGGTCTTGCGTGGGGAATAGTGCCCACATCGAGCAAGATTATGGAAGAGAGCGTCGAATCTCTTGAGGAGATTCTGGAGAGAAATATGGACAAATTGGCCGGGGTAACAGGACTCGACAAGAAAGTCATCACCGAGCAGGCGGTGCTCACGCCGTCGTGCGGCACAGGTTCGCTCTCCGTCGCCGAGGCCGATAAGGTCTTCGATACGCTCGGAAAAATTACCAAGAGGATGAAGTCGAAATACGGCTATTAAGAAGGCTGATTTATTGTTGTAGTGTTTCCGCAATTTAATCAGCTTTTTCTTAAAAATTTTCACGTCAATTACGGCGAGGGTGAACACGATTGAAGATAGCTGTTTCCGGAAAAGGCGGAGTAGGGAAATCCACTATAGCGTCGATAATCGCTCTGATGTTCGCGGAGCGAGGTAACAGGGTTCTTGCCTTAGACGCCGATCCGGACGCCAACTTGGCTTCTTCTCTCGGAATTCCGCTTCGGGAACGCCGGCGCATCGTCACCATTTCTCAGCAGATAGACCTGATTGAGGAGCGCACAGGCGCGAAGGTAGGGCAGTATGGACAGGTGTTTAAGCTTAATCCGGACGTATCCGACGTTGCCGATCACTATGCCTATAAACACAGAGGGGTATCCCTGCTGGTGCTGGGGGCCGTCAAAGCGGGAGGAAGCGGCTGCGCCTGCCCGGAAAACACGTTTGTGCGCGCGCTGGTCAACGATCTGGTTCTTTTCAAGGGAGACGCCCTGATCATGGATATGGAAGCCGGCATCGAGCATCTCGGGCGCGCGACGTCTCAGGGAGTCGACGCGATGCTCGTGGCGCTCGAGCCGGGGCAGCGCGCTGTCGACTGCGCTCTGCTGGTCGAACGGATGTCGAAGGAAATCAGGATCAAGAGGATCCTGTTCGTCGCAAACAAAATCACCGGGGAAGACGACATAGCCTTTGTTCAGGAGGCGCTGCCAAACAGAGAGATTCTCGCTTTTCTTCCCTATACCGGCGCTCTCAAAAACGCGGACCGCGATGGAGTTTCTCCGTATGACTGCCTGGACGGGGAAACTCGCTGTCAATATTCGGAAATACTAAAGAGGTTAGAATCATGAGCTGTTTATTCGCTTTATCAGGGAAAGGCGGCGTTGGGAAAACCACTCTGGCGGGTCTTTTTGTTCGCAGCCTCAGAGAACTCGGAAAAACTCCTATCCTGGCAATCGACGCCGATCCAAACAGTTGCCTTGGAGACATGTTGGGAGTTCAGGTATCTTTCACCATCGGCTCCGCGAGGGAAACTGTCCGCGACGAAGCTGAAGCTCAGAAATTATCCAAACAGGAACTTCTCCGGTTAAAAATAGCACAAAGCTTAGTAGAGAAAAACGGTTTTGACATGATCTCGATGGGAAGACCGGAGGGGCCGGGGTGTTACTGCTACGCGAACAATGTTCTGAAAATGGCTATAAAAGAGCTTTCGGATCAATACCCGTTCGTCGTACTGGACAACGAAGCTGGACTGGAAAATCTATCCCGCAGGATCGTCCAGTCGGTGGATGTGCTCGTGCTGGTCTCGGACGCTTCCAACTCTGGTATGAACACGCTGGAGAGACTGTATAACCTCGCGCGTGAGATGCGGGTTGGGTTCAGAAAGTTGATTTTGCTGGTAAATCGCACGCGCGGGTGTGAATTGTCTGAATCGGCTTTGCGCGTAAAAAGCAACACAGGGGCGCAGAAACTGTTGGCGCTTCCATACGACGAGGAGATTGCCCTTCTGGCCGAGGAATCGAAGCCGGTGTGGGAAGTATCCGACTCGAACCCGACCTATACGCGGGTTCGGGAGCTGATATCCGAAACGATACTGTAGCGCAAAAAAGAACGTTTGGAAGAGACGTTTGATAGAGAAAGATTATTGGAGGAATGAAATTTAATGACTACTCAAAACACATACGCAGATAAAGCCGACGACTCCGCGTCGGTAGAGATGCTTGAAAAAGCTAGTCTCGACTGTATCGAGACCTGTTTCGACCGCTATGACACGCAAAAAAATCACTGTAAGTTCGGAAAAGAGGGCACATGCTGCAAAATATGCTACATGGGTCCCTGCCGTATCACTCCAAAATCCCCGAAGGGCGTCTGCGGCGCGGACGCCGATACCATCGCGGCAAGGAATTTCCTTCGCGAGGTGACGGGCGGAACGGCTTCGCACTCCGACCACGGAAGACACCTCGCCATACTGCTCCAGGAGATAGCTCACGGCAAAGAATTAGGCTACAAAGTAAAAGACCCTCAGGCCGTTTTCGAAATCGCGAAACTTTATGGGATAGAGACCGAGGATCGCGAGATGCTTGATGTCATTCGCGAACTTGCCGACATCTTCATCGGCGATTTCACGTCCCAGGAAGAGACCATCAAAACCGTTGACCTCGCTCCTCAGAAGACGAGGACGACGTGGTCGAACCTGGGAATTCTGCCTCAGGGAATAGACAGGATGTGCGTCGAGGCCATGCATCGCACTCACATGGGCGTCGACCACGATTACAAAAACCTCATCATGCACGCGTTCCGGCAGTCCATATCAAACGGCTGGGGCGGTTCGCGCATAGCCTCCATGGCGTCGGACATACTCTTCGGAACTCCCAGGGCGCTCCGTACCGAGGTCAACCTGGGCGTGCTGAAGGAAAATAACGTCAACATCCTGGTCCACGGGCACGAGCCAACGCTGTCGGACATGATCGCGATCGCGGTCAAAGACCCCGAGATCGAAGAGTACGCCAAATCCGCGGGCGCGGAGGGAGTCACCGTCGGCGGCATCTGCTGCACGGCTAACGAAATACTCATGCGCCACGGCATACCCATCGCCGGCAACTTCCTTCAGCAGGAGCTGGCGCTTGTAACCGGCGCCGTCGAGATGATGATCGTCGACGTGCAGTGCATCATGCCCTCGCTCCCGCTCATCGCGGAGAACTATCACACGAAGATCGTCGGCACGACGCCCATGGCGAAGACGATAGGCGCGGAGTTCTTCGAGTTCAGCGAGGCGCGGGCGCTCGATTGCGCCAAAGAGCTGCTGAAAAAGGCCATCGACAACTTCAAGAATCGCGACAAGGCGCGCGTGAAGATCCCGGCGAAGAAGGAGACGGTCATTGCCGGATTCAGCGTCCGCGAGATCAAATACATGCTGGGCGGATCGTTCCGAGCGTCGTTCCGTCCCCTGAACGACGCCATCATCCAGAACAGGATCAAGGGCGTCGTCGGAATAGTCGGCTGCAACAACCCTAAATTCAAGACGGATTGGTACTGCAACGAGCTGGTGAAGGAACTCCTGAAGAACAACGTCCTGATAGTCGAGACCGGCTGCAGCGCCATAGCGTCCGGAAAGGACGGGAAGCTGACGCCTGAGACCGCCCTCGAGTACGCGGGTTTTGGACTGAAAGAGGTCTGCGAGACGGTGGGCATTCCTCCAGTCCTGCACATGGGCAGCTGCGTCGACAACACCAGAATACTCGAAGCCTGCACGGAGATAGTGAAAGAGGGAGGGCTCGGGGACTCGATCGCCGGCCTGCCCGCCGCGGGAGTATGCCCCGAGCTCATGAGCGAGAAAGCCGTATCTATAAGCTGCTATTGCGTAGCTACCGGCATTGACGTCTTCATCGGGCACCCCTTCCACATAACCGGCAGCGAGAACGTCTACAAATTCCTGACGGAGGATGTTAAAGAAATGTTCAACGCGTCCATGCACTTCGTCGAAAACCCGACGGAAGCCGCGAAGCAGATAGTGGCGGTCCTGGATGAGAAGCGCGAGAAGCTCGGCATCAACAAGAAGTACGAGCGCAAACTTCTCGATCAGAAGGACAGGAGAGAGGTGGCTTAATATGTCTAAGCTGATCTGTTCAAGCGCTATCAGCGGCGCCATCGAGTGGGTGAGAAAAGCGGACGAAGCCGTTTCGAACGCGATAAAGGAGAAGGGCCCCGACTGTCCGATAGGGTTCCCGAGCACTACGTACTATCTGCCGATCATCTACTCTTTCACCGGCAAGAAGATGGAGACGCTCAATGACCTGGCGGACATCGTAAAATACTCGCGCGACCTCCTGCCCGGCCGCGTTCTGGACAAGAACTGGCTTCCGTATCTCGGACAGACGCTCGACGCCGGCGCGGCCGCGCTTTTCGCCTGCGAGGCCATCGAGGCCGTAAAATATATCATGGGGCCGGACCCCGTCGACGGAATATGGCTCGGCGCGGCGAACGACGTCATAATGAGGGAACGCGGAGTCGAGTTTGTCGACGGAAGCGCCCCGGGATTTGCCGCCGTCACCGGAAGGGCGCCCGATAACGCCACAGCGGTTAAGATCGCCAAGGAGCTTCAGCAGAAGAACCTCTACGTCTTCATGGGCGGCAGCACGGGCGGCGTTCAGTTCGCGGAACAGCTCGAAGCGGAGGGCGTTCAGCTGGGCTGGGAGACGCGCCTCGTTCCCTTCGGAAAAGACGTGTCGGCGCTCGTTTACGCGCTGGGCTTCGCCAACAGGGCCGCGCTCTCCTTCGGCGGCGTAAAGCCTGGAGATTTCGCGGCGAACCTGAAGTACAACAAAAACAGGGTATTTGCCTTCGTCCTAGCCCTGGACGAGGTCGACGAGGAGAAGTACGCCGTAGCGGCCGGCGCTATAAACTACGGCTTCCCTGTCATAGCGGACACGGCCATCCCGCAGATTCTCCCCACCGGCGTCTGCACATACGAGCACGTGGTGTCGAGCGTACCGTATGAGTCTATGGTGGAAAAAGCTCTGGAGGTCCGGGGATGCAAGATCAAGGTCACGCACGTCCCAATACCCGCCGCCTACGGCGCGGCCTTCGAGGGAGAACGCATACGCAAGGAGGACACTCACGTCGAGTTCGGCGGCAACAAGTCCTCGGCGTTCGAGTTCGTGACGAGCGTGGACTTCGACGATATAAACGACAACGAGTTCGAACTCATAGGCAAGGACGTCGACGAGGTCGAGCCCGGTTCTGTGCTCCCGCTCGGAATCTGGGTCGAGGTTGCGGGACGCAAGATGCAGGCGGACTTCGAACCTATTCTCGAGCGTCAGATTCACCACCTCGTGAACGGCGCGGAGGGAATCTGGCACATGGGCCAGCGCGACATAGTGTGGACCCGCATTTCGAATGACGGCTTCAAGAAAGGACTTCGAATCAAGGACTACGGCAAGATAATTCACGCGAAGTTCCACGATGATTACCCGGCGATAGTCGACAAAGTCAAGGTCACGCTCATCACGGACGCGGAGGAGGTCGAGCGCCGGCAGAAGATAGCGCGCGAGACGTACTCGTTCAGAAACAAGCGCGTCGAGGCGATGACCGACGAGTCGGTCGACACGTTCTACTCCTGCCTCCTCTGCCAGGCCTTCGCGCCCAACCACGTCTGCGTAATCACGCCCGAGCGTCTCGGTCTCTGCGGCGCTTACAACTGGCTGGACGGCAAGGCCGCGTACGAGATAGACGAGACAGGCGGCAACCAGCCGGTGAAGAAGGGCGAGTGCCTGGACCCTGTAAAGGGCGTCTGGAGCGGCGTCAACGAATACGCGTACACGAACAGCCACAAGGTTGTTACCGGTTTTTGCGCGTACTCGATAATGGACAGGCCGATGACGAGCTGCGGCTGTTTCGAGGCGATCTGCGCCTATCTGCCGGAGTGCAACGGCGTCATGGTCGTCAACAGAGAATTTTTGGGCGACACGCCGGTCGGCATGACGTTCTCGGCTCTCGCCGGCAACGTCGGCGGCGGTCTCCAGACTCCCGGCTTCATGGGAGTGGGCAAGGTCTTCCTTACGAGCCGCAAGTTCCTCTTCGCTGAGGGCGGTTACGCCCGTCTCGTGTGGATGCCGAAGGAACTCAAGGAAGCTCTGCGCGAGGATATGGAAAAACGCTTCGGCGAGCAGAACCTGGAGGGTTTCTACGACAAGATAGCTGACGAGACGATCGCCACGACTGCCGAGGAAGTCAAGGCGTACATGGAGAAGGTTGGGCATCCGGCTCTTTCGATGTCGGACATGGCGGAATTCGCTCAGAGCGAAGAGGATGAAAACCTGCCTCCGCTTCCGACCAGAGTGTCCGACGAAGAAGAACAGGAAGAAGCGGCTCCGGCCGGCGTTTCCGTCGACGCCGCGAGCATCGGTGAACTGAAGGAAAAACTCAAGGCGGAGGTACGCGGCGAACTGATAAAGGAAGTGGTCGGAAGCATCATCAACACCCTTTCAGTTCAGTTCCTCGGCGCGGATGGCAGCGCCCTTGCCGCCGCCGCGGCGCCAACCGCGGAAAAGTCCGCCGAATCCGCGGTCACGCCCGCTAAAAAAGTTGTCGGCGCAATCAAGTCATTCAACGTCAGGCGCGACAAGTGCGAGTCGCCTGTCTGGGAGGTCAAGCTCGGAAAGACGAAGGAAGAGGGCGGCACCCGCACAAAGGCTCTAGTCATAGGCGGAGAGACGGCTAAACCGTTCCACCTCTGGGAGGGCAATATGCCGAACAGACCGCTCGTCGCTCTCGAGGTGCTGGACAGCGTAACGGAGAAGTATCCTCCCGTGCTCGCCAACATCTACGGCATGGACGTGCTCCGCGATCCGGTGGCGATGGCGCGCGCCTGCGTCGATAAATACGGGGCGGACCTCTTGAGCGTATCTCTCCTCGGGACCCACCCGGAGAAGGGGAATAAGTCGGCCGACGAGGCGGTCAAGCTCGTGGGCTCCATACTCGACGCCGTCGGAGTGCCGCTCATAATCACGGGCCACTCTCATTACGACAAGCACAACGAGGTAATAAAGGCCGTCGCTCAGACCTTCTCGGGAGAGAATCTCCTCCTCAACTGGGTCGAACAGGACAATTACAAAACCATCGCCGGAGTCGCAATGGCATACGGGCACTCGCTCGTAGCGCAGTCTCCGATTGACGTCAACATCGCCAAGCAGATGGTCATACTGCTAACTAACATGGACTTCCCGAAACAGAATATAGTGATCGATCCTACTACGAGCGCCGTTGGCTATGGAGTTGAATACACCTACTCCGTCATGGAGCGCATACGCGTGACGGCGCTCGACGGCGAGCCCATGCTGTCCGCCCCGATGATTGTCTCGACAGGAGTGGAAACCGCAAAGATCAAGGAATCCAAGGCGCCGGAGCAGGATTTCCCCGCCTGGGGCAAGGTGGAAGACCGCATCGCGGCGTTCGAATTTACCGCCGCTCAATCGTACCTGTACGCGGGCGCCGACCTTTTGATAATGTACCATCCTGAGGCGGCGATCCAGATTAAACATACCATCGACGACCTTATCGATGCGCCGAGGGGGTAGTGAATTATGGCTTTGACAGGACTGCAAATTCAGAAGTTATTGCCAAAGACGAACTGCAAGGAGTGCGGATCCAACACTTGTCTTGCGTTTGCCATGAAACTTGCCGGCAAAAAGGCTGAGCTGTCGGAGTGTCCTTACGCATCCGACGAAGCGAAGTCCATTCTCGGCGCGGCGAGCGAGCCCCCGGTCAGAACGATCACGATCGGCGCGAATAAAGTCGGCGGAGAGCTGTATCTCTATCGCCACGAGAAAACATTCTACAATCAGCCCATTTTCGCGGTCAACATCGACGACGTGGACAGTGAGCTGAAAGAAAAGACGGAGCAGATCAAAAATTACGTCCTCGAGCGCGTCGGAGAAACGCTTACAATAGGCGCCATAGCCGTCACCCAGATGCAGGATGACTCTGAGAAGTACCTGGATGCCGTCAAAACAGCGGCTTCGTCAGGCATCCCGATAATTCTTCGCGCGAAAAACGCCGCCGCCGCGAAGGACGCGGCTCCTCTCATCAAGGATAACGGCGGGGTTATCTTAAACAGCGTCAAAGAGAACGCGCTCGAACTGTCCAAGGTTGCCCAAGAGAACGGGCTTGTGCTTGGAGTCACAGGAGCGACGATAGACGAGATTGCCGAAATTACGGGCCAGTTGAAGGAAAGCGGATTCAACGATATACTGCTCGGCATTCCGGCCGACTCTCTCGCGCAGCGTTTTCAACTCAACACTGTGGCGCGCCGCGCCGCCCTGGAGAACAACAAGACGATGGGGTATTCCTTCCTCCACTTCATAGAGGACGACAATATTTACAGCGTCCTCAGGGAAGCGTCGAACGAAATATGCAAGTATGGCGGCGTTATAGTGTTCCCGAAGTTGGATATTGCTCTCATATCCACGCTCATGACGCTTCGTCAGAATATATTTACGGATCCGCAGAAGCCGATTCAGATGGAACCAGGCATCTACAAGATAGGAGAACCCGACGAGAACTCCTATGTGTGGCTCACGACGAACTTCTCGCTTACGTACTTCCTCGTATCGGGCGAGATAGAAGGGTGCGGGCAGAACGCGTGGCTGCTGTTGCCGGAATGCGAGGGTCTCAGCGTACTGACGGCCTGGGCGGCAGGGAAATTTGGCGGAGACATGATATCGAAGTTCCTCATCAGTCAGGGACTGAACGACACTCAAAAGAACAAGAGCCTCATTATTCCAGGGTATGTCGCCCAGATCAAAGGAGATATCGAGGAGGGGCTCCCGGGGTGGAACATCATCGTCGGTTCGCAGGAGGCCGGAGACATCGAGTCGTTTGTCAACGCGAACATTGTCAATAGATGATTCGACCGACCGGAAAGGAGTCGCTGATTTAACCGCGCAAACGTCCTTTTAGCGTTTGCTGATTCAGAGGCAATCAGGGGTTTTAAATCCTTACCCTTCGCGCCTCTGACAACAAATCGGCCTTCGTGGAGTAGATCTGTTCGTCTTTCTGAGCGATTGACGCAAAAATGCCTCTGGCGAAACAAAACCGTGTTCGCGGAGCGTTTTTGCGGCAATCGCGAAGAGAGAGGGCAGGTGAGCCAGTATAACAATTAGGAAGGTGACTATGCCGCAAATTACTTTTTTACCTGGAAAGCTTGTCTGCGAAGTCAGCAAAGGAACGAGTCTGCCTGAGGCGGCGGAAAAATGCGGGGCTGTGATTCCGTTTCCGTGCGCCTGCAAGGGATCTTGCGGGAAGTGTCTCGTTAAGATTGAGCGCGGCGCCGTCTGCTTCGACGACAATGGGAAGCTGCCAGAGGATTTAAAGCGCCAGGGATTTGTCCTCGCGTGCAGGTGTTCAATCGTGGAGGACACGGATATCATCATTCCGTCATCGATCAGCGATGAAATGGGACAATTTTCCGACGCGCTGAGCCGCATGGGCGTGGATGAAACTCTGTTCCCAACAACCGATGACATCGAGCCGCTGGCTGCTTGCGAAAAATTGACAGTGCCCCCGGCTGAACTGCTGGACGGGCTGGGAGATTACGACCGTTTTACACAGGCGATCAAACGAAAGTTTTCATCCGGCGCCGCGGACCTCCCGCTCGGCATCCTTCAAAGGCTGCCAGACACTCTGCGCGAGCGTGACGGTGAAGTGTTCGTCTGGAGTGTCTGCGCAGACAATACAACTCATATCGTCGATGTCGCCGCCGAAGAACCCGCGGCGGATTACGGCGTGGCAGTCGACATCGGGACCACCACGGTAGCTATACAAATAGCGGATATCGCGCGCGGGAAAGTAATAGATACGATAACCCAATACAACGCGCAGATCGACAGGGGCGCCGACATCATCAGCAGGATTACCTACGCTAAGAACTATGAGAGAATCAAGGAAATGCGCGAACTCGTGCTTTCCACAATAAACCGGGGCGTTAACGAACTTTGCGTCAGGAACGGCAATATTCCCAAAAAAGAGATACGGAACATCTCCATTGCGGGCAACACTACGATGACTCATCTTTTCATGGGAATAAGGCCGGAATACATACGACTCGACCCTTATACGCCGGCGGTTATGACCGTTCCGTACTATCGCGCTGAAACCCTTGGGCTGGATATAAACCCCAACGCGCTCGTCTGGATTTCGCCAAACGTCGGCAGCTACGTCGGAGGCGACATAACCTCCGGGATATTGTGCACGGACTTTGCCAAGGGCACGGAAGAAGTATGCCTCTTCATAGACATAGGGACAAACGGAGAGATTGTGCTCGGCAACGGAGATTTTCTCATGGGGTGCGCGTGTTCCGCCGGGCCCGCGTTCGAAGGCGGAGGCATCGAAAAGGGTATGCGCGCGTCGGTTGGCGCTATTGAGCGGGTTGAGGTAAACCCCGAGTCCGGCGAATGCGAATATTTCGTTATCGGCGGCGGCGGCGCAAAGGGGATTTGCGGCTCCGGGCTGATATCGTTGCTGGCTCAGCTGCTCGATGCGGAGGTTATCGACCAGCGCGGGAAACTCGATCGATCGGGAAAATATCCCTCTGTCAAGGTAGTGGGCAAAACCGCCCGTTATGTCATAGTTCCCCAGGATGGGGACGACCCTGGAGTGTACCTGACCGAACACGATATCGACAATTTTATACGGGCCAAAGCGGCTATTTTCTCAGCCTGCGTGACGCTCCTGAACAGCGTCGGGATGGATTTCGACGCAATCGACAAATTTTACATTGCGGGAGGCTTCGGCAGATATATCGCGATTGACGAGGCGCAGACCCTGGGCTTGCTGCCATGTCTCGACGAGCGTAAGTTTTTCTACATCGGGAACTCCTCGCTCTCCGGCGCTTTTATGTCGCTGTTATCTGCAAAGCACAGGAAAAAGGCGGCTGAACTCGCGAATCGCATCACCTACATCGATTTGAGCAACGAAGCGGGATATATGGACGAATATGTCGCCGCCATGTTTCTGCCGCACACGAATATGAGCCTGTTCAGCAAGAGGAGAAGCGGAGTATGGGTGAACTGACTGGAATAAGAATGCCAAAATTGTCGGAATTTGACGAATATAAGATACTGCGATTTCATCGCAAGGTCGGCGATAAGGTCAAGCGCGGGGAGATCTTTTTGGACGTTTTGACTGACGAGGGCGCCGAACGTTGCGTGGGTTTCTATCTCAGCGGAACGATAAAGGAAATTACCGCCAAGGAAGGAAGTTATGTTCGCGAGGATTATCTTCTCGGGGTAATGGACGAGGAGAAATAATCAATATATCGAGGAGGAAATCAAGATGTGCGGAGTTTACCAGAACCCTTATGAAATAGCGAGATCCCTTACAATCGCGGCGACGGAACACGTCGTTATCAACTCGGCCGGGAAGAGCGTCGATGAAAGTAACATAGAACTTGGGCGTCAGGTCGCGCTTATTTTCAAAACCATCCTGCACGAACTGTTGCACGAAGAATTAATGCGGGACGGCGCGGACATCGAGTTTCCCGATCTGGAAAATATTCACGATCACAGTCACTCTCACGGCCACACGCACGGTCATGACCATAGCCACGTCCACGAGAGTTGACGTCAGTGTCCGCAGCGCAGGGCCGATCAAATGGAGAATGAAAATCACGAGTTCCATGAATTTGATCTAAAGCTCGCCATCGAGTGTTCAAACGCTTATTCCGACTCGACGGGACTTGGCTGTACGGTGTTCAGCCAGGATGGCGAGATTCTTCACGAGGTTGGGTTCAGCTGTTCGAGCTGTTCCGTTTGCTCCGGGATAGGCATCGACAAGGCTGACTGCGTAAAAGTTCACTCCTATGGCACGAGCGAAGCCGAACGTTTTGGCGGGAAATACGTTTATTTTTGTCCGATGGGCCTGAACTGTTTCGTTTCTCCGATAGTGGGGCAGGAATTTTGCGCTGCAAAGGTCACAGTCGGCCCATTCCGTATGATTGACATGGAAGATTTCGTCGCTTACGACCTGAAAAACTTGCACAACATAGGCGATCATAAAATCGATGAAATGCTTCCTCTGTTGAGGCAAATTCCGTACGTCGAGCCAAGCAGGGTGAACTCGCTCTCCACTTTGCTTTTTATGGCCGTAGGCTTTATGAATAACGTGTCGGTCTCAAACCGGATGTTGGAGAGCCAATCCTCGGATCAAATACAGGGCCAGATCAACGATTATATCGTTCAGCTGAAAAACGGCAATATGGAAGATCTGCCTCCGTACCCGTTCGAAACCGAGCGCGAGCTTCTCGCGAGCGTTACAGGCTCCGACAAGTCAAAGTCTTTGAGACTGCTAAATGAACTGCTGGGACACATCATATTCTCCTCCGGAGGAGATATCGCAAGGATAAAAACTCGCATATACGAACTGCTGATAGTGCTCTCCAGAGCCGCCGTGGAGTCAGGCGCGCCTCCCGACTACATGTATCAGCTGACTCATGAGTTTTTCATTGGCTCTTACACTATCTCGCATATAGATCATCTGTGTTTTAACCTGACGAAGATAACGAACCGACTGATCGACTGTGTTTTTTCGGTATCCGACATCAGGAACACCAATGTAATGCATAAGGCGATACAGTACATGCGTCAGAATTATTTCAATAAAGTATCCTTGAATTCGGTGGCTAAGATAGTTGATCTGTCCCCGTCTTATTTCAGTAAAATATTCAAGAAAGAAATGGGCTGCAACTTCAATACTTATCTGAATATCGTCAGGATAGAGAAAAGCATAGCGTTATTGCGTTACGAGAATTTAACGCTTGCGAACATCGCGACTGCCGTCGGCTTCGAAGATCAGAGTTATTTCACAAAGGTGTTCAAGCGGATAACGGGAATACCTCCGCATCTTTTCATTAAGTCCCGCGGCAGGAATCATCGTGCTGAATATCTAAACCTCCATCAGAAAGGCGCGTATTCCAAGGAAAGGTTGATTTAAGGAAGCGCTGACTAAATCGCTGAAACGACATTGTGCTATTATCAGCTTCGGCCGAAGAAGATCAGCATGCCCAGCAGGAATTTCGCTAGTTCAGGGTCCGTGTTCCAAATGTCGAATCTGTTCCACAGAAGGCACTCGAT
>JAISQP010000101.1 GCA_031274115.1 Synergistaceae bacterium | reverse complement strand
GACAGCC
The DNA here is from genome assembly GCA_031274115.1 of Synergistaceae bacterium. Next base: position 3,643 of record JAISQP010000101.1, on the reverse strand, counting down.
TGATTAACATAGGGCTGCTTCCGAAGGAGTTCAGGGGAAAAATCGAGTTTGCGGGAAATACGTCGAGTTCCGGCGGCAAGGCATTTCTGCTGGGGCGTCAATACCGGGAAGTAATGGAAAGACGCGTGAAAGAGATCGAAACCCTCGATCTGGCGGGCATGGAGGGTTTCGACAAGGCGTTCGTCAGCGCGCTCGCTTTTTAAAAAATATGAAATGGGAAAGGAGGAGGATATTGGTGGGGAAAACGAAAGTAAGCCGCAAAACTTCGAATTCTGAGGGAACGCGTTTCAATTGTTCTTCCTGCGGAGTGATGAACTGCTACCGCAGGGAGGGGAGTTTCCCCGGAGCGTGTATTGGGGAGTCGGTCTCAAAAGCGCAGATAGAGAGCATGAAAAAGCTGTATCAAAACGATCCCTTGGTTTCAAAAATGGCTCTATCCGCGGCTGAGATCGAAGGAACATATTACGGAAAACTCACCAGGGTCGAGGAGATAATCGCTTTCGCCCGCAGGATAGGCGCGGAAAAGCTCGGGATAGCGTCGTGCATAGGCCTGATGAGCGAAACGAGAACTTTCGTAAAAATCCTGGAAGCCCACGGGCTGAATAGTTTCTGTTCGATTTGCAAGGTTGGATCCATAGACAAGACTGAAATAGGCATAAAAGATGAGATGAAGGTCCAGAAAGGTTCCTACGAGGCAATCTGCAACCCGGTTTTGCAGGCGAAGCTGCTCAACAGAGAGAAGACAGGTCTCAATGTAATAGTCGGGCTGTGTGTCGGGCATGATTCGCTTTTCATAAAATATTCGAAGGCGCCTGTTACCACGTTGATCACAAAGGATAGGGTTCTTGGGCACAATCCCGCCGCCGCGCTCTACACGGCGGGGTTTTACTACAAAAAATTGCTGAGCGATCAGGATATATAAAAATTAAGAGGAGGAAAAGTTATGAAGAGAATAATTTCATGCGTTTTGATCGCGGTTTTCGCGCTGTCCGCGCCGATTTTCGGAGGATTTGCGGAGGCCGCGCCCGCGAAACTCGCAAAGTTCAACGTCGGCTATCTCGCTTCCACCGGCCATATTCTCTATTTCATCGCCAAGGAAAAGGGTTACTTCGAACGAGAGGGTCTCGACGTAAACCTCGCGCTCTTCACGAACTCCGGCGAGGGAATCAACGCGGTGCTCACTGGCAAGCTTGACGCGGGCTCGTTTGGAACCGCGCCGCCCTTTACCTTTATAGAGAGGGGAAGGGACATCGTTATTTTCGGAGGGCAGATGACGGAGGGCCATGCCGTGATAGCGAAGCCTGATAAAGCGGACGCGCTGAAGGACATCAACAACTTCAAGGGAAAGACGGTGGCGACGGTTCGACTGGCGACTGGCGACATCGTGCTCAGAGGAGCTCTGGCCGGCGCAGGCATCGATTGGGAGAAGGACCTCGTCATCAACGAGATGGAATCTCCGGCCGCGGTCCTCGAGGCAGTCAAGGGAGGCAAGGCTGACGCCGGCGTCGTGTGGACCCCATTTAGAAAGATGGCCGAGGATCAGGGGCTCAAGATCGTCCACTACAGCGGCGAATATCCGAAGATGAAGAATCATCCGTGCTGCCGCCAGATCGCCACGGGCGCTAACTTGAAGGCTAACCCCGAGAATTACCGTAATTTCCTCGCGGCGCTTATAAATGCTTACGACTTCTACAAGAACAATCAGGACGATTCCATAGAGATACTTTCGAAGTACGTGAACATAGGGCGCGACATCCTGGTCGAAGAGACTTACGGCGTTCACATCAGCAGCAGCCCAGACCCGAATATAGCGGGCGTGGCGGAGTTCTGGAGCGCTATGAAGGATGCGAAGTATATCACCTCCGACATCGACATCCGCGAGCACGTGAACACGGAGCTTTTCTCGAAGGCATTGGACGCGAAACTCGCGGAAAGCCCGGACAACGCCAGCTACAAGGAACTGAAGGCAGCGTTCAGGCCGCGTTAGAAACGGGGCGGGCGCTTCGTGATTAAGCTTGACGTACAGCAGGTAAACGTAACATACGACGACGGAAGGAAAACTTTCACTGCCCTGTCGGACGTCAGTTTTGCCGTGGACAAAGGTCTCTTTGTCAGCATTCTGGGGCCGAGCGGCTGCGGGAAGAGCACGATCCTGAACCTGTTCGCGGGACTCACCGCTCCGACCGCCGGCAGGATACTGCTGGACGGCAAACCGATTTCGGGCGCCGATCTCGATAGAAGCGTGGTTTTTCAGCACTACTCGCTGTTTCCGTGGATGAGCGCGCGCCAGAATGTGGAGCTTGCCGCGAAACAGGTTTTTCCGAAGAAGAGCAAGGCTGAGATATTCGACCTGGCGAGCCAGTTTTTGGAGATGGTCGGGCTTGCGGAATTCGCGGATAAATTCCCGAACGAGCTTTCAGGCGGGATGCAGCAGCGCGTCTCCATAGCGCGCGCGCTCGCCATGGACTCGGAAATTTTGCTGATGGACGAGCCATTCGGCGCTATCGATACAAAAAACCGGGTCGCCCTGCAGAACCTCCTGCTTCATCTGTGGGAGAGCGGGGTTGAGCAGAAAACTGTCGTATTCGTGACCCATGACATAGACGAGGCGATACTCCTGTCCGACAAAATAATCGTCATGGCCTCGGGGCCGGGAAGGGTGCAGGCGGAGATCCCCGTCTGCTTCGAGCGCCCTCGCGACAGGATCGCTTTGATGCGCGAGGAGAGTTACGTCACGATCCGCAACAGGATAGTCAGTCTGTTCCACGCGGATATAGCGGATAAAATCGGCGGCGAAGAGGTAGTGATCTGATGAAGTTCTCCCCGCGCGCCGCCGATTTCATCTTTATAGCGGCGATAGCCGCGACGCTCTTATACCCCTCCGCGGAGGGGATGCGAAGCGCGTACACGGCTGTTCTTCTGATTGTGATTCAGCTCGTTTTCATAGCGAAGAGATTTTTTGACAAGGACGGCGAGCGCGTCGCCGCGACAGGCGACGCGCTCGCCGTCGTCTACGTTCTTCTGTTTTTATGGGAGCTTGCGACCGCGAAGCTGAATATTCTGGACAGCTTCCTCTACCCGTCGCCCGGCGTCGTCGTACGGCTGTTCATAGATGAAATGCCGGCGCTCGTTAAAGGCCTTTTGAGTTCGCTGCGCCTGCTCTTTTGCGGCTATCTTCTTGCCGTGGCGGTTGCCGTGCCGGCCGGTCTGTACTTCGGTTATAAAAGGCGGCTGAAGCTGGCCTCGAAGCCTTTCGCGAAGGTGCTCGGCCCGATTCCCCCGCTCGTTTATATCCCCTATGCCATCGCGGTACTGCCGACGTTCCTGGCCGCGTCAATCTTCATTATCTTCATAGGCGCCTTCTGGCCTATCTTCATCAATACGATGAACGGCGTATCGGATATCGACAGGAAAGTGACAGATACTGCAAAGACGCTCAGGCTCAGCGACCGTCAGATGATCTTCCTCATCATCCTGCCTGGGTCGATATCGTCCATCATGTCCGGCGCGAACATCGGGCTGTCGTTTTCGTTCATCCTGCTGACTTCGGCCGAGATGATCGGAGGAACGAGCGGCATGGGCTGGTACGTCAAATATTTTTCAGACTTCGCGAACTATCCCAAGGTAATAGTGGGGATCGTCT
>JAISQP010000202.1 GCA_031274115.1 Synergistaceae bacterium | reverse complement strand
GTAGGGAAGAGCTATTTTCAGGGAGGCCTTTTGGGGGGACGAAATCAAGTTCGCGTCTTAAATGGCCTGGATCTGAAAGTCGAACAGGGAGGCTGCCTTGGCCTGCTCGGTGCGAGCGGTTGCGGCAAGAGCACCGCTGGGCGGCTGATTTTAGGCCTGGAGACTCCGGACAACGGCGCCGTCCTCTATAAGGGGCGTGACTTGAGGGAGTTGAAGGGCGGTGAAAAGAGCGAGTTCAGGCGAAACAGCCAGGTGGTCTTTCAAAACTCGCACGGCGCCGTAAACCCCAGATTTCGCGCATGGAAGATAATAGGCGAACCGATTATGAATTTCGAAAAAATTTCCGGCTCAGAACTTCGAGAGAGAGCGGCTGTGCTTTTGAAAAAAGTTGGACTGTCCGAGACTGACCTGGAGAAGCTGCCGCATCAGTTCAGCGGCGGAGAGCTTCAACGCGTCTGCATCGCAAGAGCTTTAGCGCTGTCTCCCGAGTTCATTCTGCTGGACGAGGCCGTAAGCGCGCTCGACATGCTCAATCAGAGTCTCGTCCTCGATCTTGTCATGGAGCTGAAGAGGACGACCGGGACGACATTTCTTTTCATATCTCACGATATGCGGGTTCTGCTGAAAGTGTCGGACTCGATAGCGGTAATGGATGGCGGGCGCGTCTGCCTATACGTGAAGGATCTTTCGGAACTCGAATCTTCCGAAGCCTTCCGCGACCCTGCCTTCAGCGCTCTGGCCAGAGCAGTATTGCCTGCGGAGCCATCGGCAGCCGGCACGCGTTAATATCCTGTATTAATTGCGTCACCACGTCTCTACGCAACCGTCCGTGCGGGGGTCCGTGCCGCCCGCGAGCGCGCCGTCGTCCGTGCGCCAGATTATCTGGCCCCGCCCGAAATCCGTCGGGTGGAGCGCCAGCGTAACGTCGTGACCCATCCTCATGAGCTTTTGCGCTGTGTTGACGCTGAAGCCGGGCTCGAACGACGCGCGCATTTCGCCCGTCCACTGCCATCTGGGGGCGTCGAGGGCTTCTTGTGGGTTCATGTGGAAGTCAACGCAGTTCATGACCACCTGAACGTGTCCCTGCGGCTGCATGTAGGCGCCCATCACCCCGAACGGGCCGACCGGCGAGCCCTCTTTCGTCAAAAAGCCCGGGATGATCGTGTTGTACGGGCGTTTTTTCGGTTCGAGCGCGTTTGGGTGTTCAGGGTCGAGCGAGAAGCAATGAGCGCGGTTGTTGAGGGCGATTCCCGTTTGAGGTATCACGACGCCCGAGCCGAAACCGTGGAAGTTGCTTTGAATGTACGAGACCATGTTTCCCTCGCGGTCTGCGGTACAGAGGTAGACAGTTCCGCCGCTGTCAGGGTCGCCGGACTTGAAATCCTGCGAGAAATCCGAGAGAAGCGCGCGTCTCGTATCCGCGTAGGAGTCGCTCAGAAGCTCGGATACCGGAACGCGGCTTCGTTTCGGGTCCGCCACAAAGCGTCTCGCGTCCGCGAAGACCATCTTTATCGTCTCGATCTGCCGGTGAACCGTGAACGGGCAGTCGTGTGAGCCGAAGTCGAAACCTTTCAGTATGTTGAGGGCCATCAAAGCGACAATGCCCTGGCCGTTCGGCGGCATCTCCCAGACATCGTAACCCCTGTAGCGGACGCTGATAGGATCGACCCACTCCGGCTCGAACGAAGCCAGGTCCTCCTCGGAGTAAAAACCGCCGGTTCGCCGCGAAAAGTCCAGTATCCTCGAAGCGATCCCGCCGGCGTAAAACGATCGGGCCCCGTTCTCCGCAATCTGCGCAAGCGTGTTGGCGTGTCCCGGCGAACGAAAGATTTCTCCGGGCCTAGGCGCCCTTCCGACAGGGCAAAACGTTTCGAACCAACTATTTCGCAGCTCGCCATCCATAACTCTGAACCTTTCGCACGCCTTTTCCCACATGAACGAGACGTTTACCGATACCGCGTACCCGTCCTCCGCGTAGAGTATCGCGGGCTCGAGACAATCAGCGAGCGGAAGGGCGCCCATTTTGGATGAGAGTTCAGCCCAGGTGGCCGGCGCGCCTGGAACCGTAGCGGCCGCCCAGCCGGATGTCGGGACGGAGTCGGCGCGCCCCAGAGATTTTAGCTTTTCGATATTCAAACCGGACGGCGCCGGACCGCTTCCATTCAACCCGTGGAGCCTGCCGTCCATCCAGACGATGGCGAACGCGTCGCTTGCGATGCCGTTGCTGGTCGGTTCTACCACGGTAAGCGCAGCGGCCGTCGCTATAGCGGCGTCTACTGCGTTCCCGCCTTTTTTTAAAATATCCATGCCAGCCGACGCCGCGAGATGGTTGGACGTCGCGACCATGCCGCGCTTCCCGTAAACCAAATTCCGGCGGGAGGGATATCTGTAGCTGAATGGGTCGAAGGTCATGATTTTCTCCGCAGTATTATTTGGGTTCTATCTCTGTGCCGTTATCTCCAAAATTTTGAGACGTCTCAGGCCCTTTGGTACCCGAACGGATACCTCGTCCCCCACTGCCTTGCCGATTATGGCCTTGCCGACCGGGCTGGAGACCGATATCTTGTTTTCCTTCGGGTCGGATTCCTCCGTCCCTACCAACATGTAAGTGAAAGAGTCGTTTTTGTCGAGGTCCTGAATGGTTATCGTGGTTCCGAGGTTTGCGTG
>JAISQP010000178.1 GCA_031274115.1 Synergistaceae bacterium | reverse complement strand
CGCACCGCGGCCACCGGAGTCGGCGTGGCGATCTGCATCAAGGAGCTGCTGAAGTCGGAGAAGATCGACGAAAAGGGCGCCCGCGTCATAATTCAGGGTTTCGGCAACGTCGGAACTTACAACGCGCTCTCGCTGACCCAGGCGGGGGCAAAGATAGTGGGGATCGCCGACATGACCGGCGCTTACTACGCTCCCGATGGAATTGACGTCGAAAAAGCCTTCCAGCACGTCTCAAACCACCCGAAAAAACTTCTTGAGTGCTACGATCAACCGGGCGTGGAGCGCATGTCCGCCGAGGATATTTTGCTGGTGGACGCGGAGGTTCTGTCGCCCTGCGCCCTGGAGGGCGCGATAAACGTGAAGAACGCGGAAAAAGTGAAGGCGAAGTATATAGTGGAGGGCGCAAATGGGCCCGTGACTCCAGAGGCGGACGAGATACTGGCTGAAAAAGGCGTCAAGATCGTACCGGACTTCCTTGCCAACTCCGGCGGCGTCATCGGCTCCTACTTCGAGTGGGTGCAAAACCTGAACGGCTTCTTCTGGACCGAGGAGGAGTACAACCACCGACTCATCCCGATAATGACCGACAATTTCTACAGAGTCTGGAACTACTCGAAGACGCACGAGGTGAAAATGCGCCGCGCCGCCTTCCTCGTCGCGATCAAGCGCGTCGCGGACGCTGTGAAGATGCGCGGAACGTTTCTGTAGGGCAAACATCGAGGCGCCGCCTCTGACTGAAAAACTCCGCCATGAGGCCGAGCCTCCTGTATCTCCAATAAGTTTTTCCTTCCGCCCGCAGGGCGGAAGGAAAAACTATAATGAGTGTCCGCAACAGAGAATTTGATTTTATGACTATCAAGTTGTTTCAAGATGGGCCAGAGAACTTTCGGCTCACTGCGTGAATCGGACCGCGACAGAAGTACTTCCATGCCGCGTAAAGCCGCCCAAGAACGGCGTCTTTACGCTTACTTTGTCGCTCGTCCGACATCGTGTCGGACGCCGATTCACTCCGTTCGCTCGAAAATTCTCTGTCCTATGAGCAAACTTGATAGTCATATTTGATTTTATCCCATCCGGGGGTGACGACATGGGCAGCGCGAAGAGTGTGAATATAGGCGGACTTCAGTTTGGCGGAGGCGCTCCCGTAAGGGTGGAGAGCATGCTGAAAACGCCGCTGGAGGACGCGGAGGGTTGTCTCGCCGAGTTGGACGAACTGAAAAAAGCGGGCTGCGAACTCGTCAGGGCCGCGTTCCCCAGAGAGGAGCTTGGCGGCGCTCTGAGGAAACTTGTTGAAAGGTCGCCGCTGCCTGTTATGGCCGACATTCATTTCAGTTTTAAGTTTGCGCTTGCCGCGCTCGACTGCGGTTGCGGGTCGATAAGGATAAACCCCGGAAACATGGGGCGCCGCGGTTTGATGGAAGTGCTCGCGGCGGCCAGGGCAAATCGCGCGGTGATAAGGATAGGGTCGAACGGCGGATCGCTCGGAGGAAAACAACTGGAGTCGTGCGGAGGCGACAGGGCGCTCGCCCTCGCGAACGCGGTCGGGGAACAGCTCGAGCCGCTTGTCGAAGCCGGCTTCGAGGACATTATAATATCAGCCAAGTCCAGTTCCGTTCCAGAGACCGCGCGAGCGAATTTTTTACTCTCTCTGAAACACCCGTTCCCGCTGCACATTGGGATAACTGAGGCAGGCCCCGGCATAGGAGGCGCGGTAAAGAGCGCTGTCGGCCTCGGAATCCTTCTGAGTCAGGGGATCGGCGATACCATGCGGGTCAGCCTGACCGGCGGATCCTGCGAGGAGGTCGATACCGCCTACTCGATACTTCGGTCGCTCGGCATAAGGCAGAGAGGAATGAACCTCATAAGCTGCCCCTGCTGCGGCAGAAGGCGGGTGAACGTTCCAGAGCTGGTCGAGCGCGTAAAATCACTCCTTCCGGACAACCTTCCGGACGGCTTTACAGTCGCGGTAATGGGCTGCGAGGTCAACGGCCCGAAGGAAGCCGCCTCCGCCGACATAGGAATAGCCGGAACAAAAAGCGGTTTTGTTCTGTTCAAAAAAGGCTCGACTAAAGCGACAGGGGGATTGGAATCCCTTGACGAAGCCTTGAAAAAAAACCTGCGTCCATAAATACAGAGGCCTTCGAGGTTGCAATCCTCACCTTTCAAGCCCCTGACGGTAAATCAGCCCTCTTATAATTTATAACAGATCCTTTAAACCCGTTTCCATCTCGTCCCCTGATGCGTGTCCTCGAGTGTTATTCCGCGCGCGCTGAGCGCGTCGCGAATCTCGTCGGACTTTGTGAAGTTTCTGTTTTTTCTCGCCTCGTTTCTTTCGGCGATCAGCGATTCGATCTCGGCGTCCTCCGAGGCGTCGGATGTCTCGTTAATTCCGATTATCCCCATGACCCCGTCTACCATCCTGAGGAAGTTCGCGGCCTGCTCTACGGTGTTGTAGTCGATGCCCCCCTGACGGGCGATGGAGATATTCGTCGCGCGTATCAGGTCGAAGACGGCGCCTATCGCGCCGGCGGTGTTGAAATCGTCCTCCATGCACTCGTGAAAGAGCGTTTCGGCTTCCGCTATAGCCTTGCGCAGTTCGTCGTCCCTTTCGCACGGCACGACGTCGCAGGGACGGGTTTCGAGCGCGAATTCAGCTTCCGCCCATCCGTTTTTGAGGCGTTCGCAGGCGTGCTCCGCCTGATCGAGAGTCTCTGTGGAAAAGTTGATCGGGGAACGGTAGTGCGCCGACAACATGAAGAACCTTATCACCACGGCCGCGTATCTGGCGCGGACGTCGCGCACTGTGAAGAAGTTGCCGAGCGACTTCGACATCTTCTCGCGGTCGACCATTACATAGCCGTTATGTATCCAGAAATGGGCGAAATCCTTGTCGTGCGCGGCCTCGGATTGGGCTATCTCGTTTTCGTGGTGGGGGAAGACAAGATCGCTGCCTCCGCCGTGTATGTCGATCGTATCGCCGAGGTGACGCTCGGCCATGGCGCTGCATTCAATATGCCACCCGGGACGCCCCGATCCCCATGGACTATCCCATGCCGGCTCGCCGGGTTTCTGGGCCTTCCAGAGCGCGAAGTCGAGAGGATGCCTTTTGCGTTCGTCGATTTCCACCCTAGCGCCCGAGTTCAAGTCCTCCAGGTTTTGCCGGGAGAGCCTTCCATACCGCTCGAAGGTCGACACCTCGAAGTAGACGTCGCCGCCGGCCTCGTAGGCGTGTCCCTTTTCGACGAGTTTTTCTATCATGGAAATTATCGCGTCAATCTCGTGAGTAGCTCGCGGGTTCGCGGTCGCGCGCTTTATCAGTAACGAGTCCGCGTCCGCGTAGTACTCCGATATAAAGTGATCCGCGAGCTGCTCTACGGTCACGCCGGTCTGGTGCGCTCGCTGAATCATCTTGTCGTCTATATCCGTAAAATTCTGGATGTACTTGACCGCAAGCCCCCGTGATTCAATATATCTTCTCAAAACATCGAAGACGATGAACGGTCTCGCGTTTCCGATGTGAAAAAAATCATATACAGTCGGCCCGCACACGTAAAAACTCACCAGACCGGGAACCAGCGGTTCAAAGAGCTCCTTTCGGCCTGTGAGGTCGTTATGTAGTTGCAGCTTCAAGCGGGGTTGCACCTCCTGGAATTATTTTTTAAGGATCGTGATATACTATACCACGACTTAAGCCATGTAAAAAGGAGGAGTCATGGATCGAGAATCGCTGTTAAAAATGATCCGCCGATTTCCTGATAAACCGGGCGTGTATCTCATGCATGACCGCGCCGGAAAGACTATATATATAGGAAAGGCGAAGTCGCTGAAAAAAAGGGTTTCCTCGTACTTCAGGCACGCGGGCTTCGCTTCGCCGCGTCTTGTGAAGCTGGTGTCCGAGATTGCCGACATATCGACGATCCGGACGGAGAGCGACGCGGAGGCGATGGTTCTCGAGTCTAGGCTGATTAAGCTCTATCAGCCGTTTTTTAACGTAGAGCTTAAGATGGGCGAGCGTTATCCATTTATTAAAATAACGCAGGAGGACTTCCCGAGGGTCATTGTCACCAGAAACAGACGGGACGACGGGGCGGTATATATCGGTCCGTTCGTGAGGGTAAGGGATTTGCGCGAACTGCTTCGCCTCGCCGAACGTTATTTCTCCCTCAGAACCTGTACCGCGCCGCTCGAAAAGGACAAACTCCCTGCGCGCGAGAGGGCTTGCATGAGACGGGCGCTTGGGTTCTGCCTCGGGCCATGCGTCAATGACTGTACAGAACCGCAATACAGAGAGAGGGTTGCCGATCTTATACTCCTCCTGCAAGGAAAGGGAGCGGACCTTGCGAACAGGCTGCATAAGCGGATGGACAGCGCGGCCCGGCGTCTGGAGTTCGAGGAGGCCGCCCGGCTTCGCGACATGATAAGGGCGATCTGGAGGGTCAGCAGACAGCGGCTCTCGACTCCCGCCATGTATGAAGACGACGGACTCGGTTGGACGCCTCTGAAGAAGCTTCAGGAGGCGCTCGGTCTTCAGCTTCCGCCGTGGAGGATAGACGGGTTCGATATCTCTCATACTGCCGGAGAGAGCACGGTGGGAGTGGTGGTTGTATTCGAACAGGGGATCGCGAACACGTCGCTTTACAGGCGCTTCAATATAAAAACCGTGGAGGACGTGGACGACTTCCGGTCGATGGAGGAGACGCTTTCCAGGAGATACGCAAAGTGCATCGAATCAGAGGAACCTTTGCCGCAGCTCATAATGATAGACGGAGGTCCGGTGCAACTGGACTTT
>JAISQP010000146.1 GCA_031274115.1 Synergistaceae bacterium | reverse complement strand
TCCAGGAGCCTGTCGTAGAGCTTGCCCCACTTGCGAATCATGAGGTCGGCTGCTTTGACGGAGCTGACGATTGGGACCAGCGCGACGTCTGGAAAATCCTTTGTGTACTCCGGCAGTTTCATGGGGAGCCCCGCGCCGGAGACTATCATGTCCACCCCGGCCTCGCATGCGCTGTGAACCTGACGGTCGTAATCGGTGAGCGCTACCATGCAGTTTATCGCGATAACCCCATCCGGGGCTTTTTCCCGCGCAGACTTTACGGCCTCCGCCATCGCGATTTCGTTTACGTTGAAATAATTCCGCCCGTTAAAGAGCGGATGATCGCACGCCAGCCCCACGCTCGCGATGGTGCCGACCCCTCCGCACGAAGCGACCGCGCCGGCTAAGCTCGGCCCTGATATCTTTACGCCCATGCCGCCCTGAATAATCGGGAATTTGGGCGAATGCTTTCCTATTTTCAGTACGGGCAATTTAGTCAATGAATCACTGCTCCTTCGCATTGTCCGGTCATCTCGTCGCGCCGCCGTGATTTTTTTACATGCCACGCCGTCTATAGTATATTCTAACTTTGCGAAAAAACATAGGCTAAACCGGAAAGAGTTTTCAGGCGTTTTCAGGCGTGAACGCCTCGAACGTCAGAGGCGGGGCCCTGGGATTTCGCTCCGAGGTTCCGCCTCTTTATAATTATTACGCGTTTTCTTTTGTCGCGGATTTCATCAGACTTGTGAACTTCGCGAGTTCGTCAAGCGTCTTTTTAGTGTCGCCGAGATTGCGGGCTATTATCTCCACGACCGCCGAGCCTGATATCGCGCCGCTCGCTCCTGACAGGACGGCGGCTTTCACGTGCTCTGGCTTCGATATGCCGAAGCCGACGATCACCGGCGGAGAGCCGGCGCGCGACAGGAACTCGACGCGGCGGGAGGGGGGCGCGGACATCTCGCGGTCGGCGCCGGTGACTCCGGCTCTTCCCAGAAAATAAGCGTAACCCTTGGTCAGGCCGGCTATCTCGCGGAGTTTATCGTCACTCGCGTTTGGCGGAACTACGAACACCGGATCGATTCCGGACGCGCTGGCGCACCTAACGAAATAGCCCGCCTCGACGGCAGGGACGTCGGCCACCAGGACCGAGTCCACCCCGGAATCCGCGGCTTTCCTGTAGAACGACTCCGCTCCCCTTCCGACCACCACGTTGGCGTAGGTTAGAAGCCCCATCGGGATATCGGCGTGTTTTCCCCTCACGCGGGAGATGATCTCGAAGCAGCGATCCGGCGTTATCCCCGCGCCGAGCGCTCTGTTGGAGGCGGCCTGGATGACGGGTCCGTCCGCCACGGGATCCGAGAAGGGGATTCCCAGCTCGAGGGCGTCCGCTCCGCTGTCCGTCAGCGTCTCGATTATAGCTTCGCATTGCGCAGCGTCAGGGTCGCCGAGCATGACGAACGGAATGAACGCCTTCTCGTTCCGCTCTCTCAGATTTGCGAACAACCTCTCGTATCGCCCTGGATTTTTCGTCTCTCCCGTTGTCATTGTCCCTGAGCCTCCAGTTTTATGTGCGGCATGGCCTGATCTATGTCCTTGTCGCCGCGTCCGGACAGGCTGACTATGAAGAGTTTCGGCCCGGTCGCTTCGTGCGCGTGTTTCAACGCCAGGGCCAGGGCGTGCGACGATTCGAGGGCCGGTATTATGCCCTCCTCCCTCGACAGGAGGACGAAGGCGTCGAGCGCCTCTTTATCCGTTACGCCGAGATACTCCGCTCTGCCGATCGAGTGCAGATGGGAGTGCTGCGCCCCGACGCCGGGGTAATCGAGCCCCGCCGATATGGAGTGCGACTCCTTTATCTGCCCGTTCTCGTCCTGCAGGACGTAGCTGTAGCTCCCATGCAATATTCCGGGGCGCCCCTTTTCTATCGTAGCTCCGTGTTTTTCGGTGTGGAGCCCGTGTCCGGCCGGCTCAGCTCCGAAGAGGCGGACGCCCGGCTCGTCGATGAAGTCGGCGAACATCCCTATCGCGTTCGACCCGCCTCCGACGCAAGCGAACACAGCGTCCGGAAGACGCCCCTCGGCCTCCGTTATCTGCCGCTTCGACTCGCGTCCGATGACGCGCTGAAACTCTCTCACCATCGTTGGGAACGGGTGCGGCCCGGCCGCCGTCCCAAGCATGTAGTGGGTGTCGGCGTAACTCGCCGACCAGTCGCGCAGAGCCTCGTTTATGGCGTCCTTTAGACCGCGGCTCCCGCTTTCGACCGGCGTGACCTCGGCCCCCATCAGGCGCATCCGGAAGACGTTCTGAGCTTGTCTCTCCATGTCCTTCGACCCCATGTAGACGCGCGTCCTCATTTTAAATAACGCGCCGGCCAAAGCGGTCGCCACGCCGTGCTGTCCCGCTCCGGTCTCGGCGATGAGGCGGGTTTTGCCCATGCGGCGCGCGAGCAGGGCCTGCCCGATTACCTGGTTCGTCTTATGCGCTCCTCCGTGCAGAAGGTCCTCGCGCTTCAGATAAATCACGGCCTTCGTCCCGGCTGTCAGGTTTCTGCACCTGTAAAGCGGCGTCTCACGCCCCGCGTACTCCCTCAAAAGCCCTTCTAGTTCCGCCGTGAAAGCCGCGTCCGCCCGGGCTTCCTCGAAGGCTCGCTCGAGTTCCAACAGGGTGGGCGCCAGAATCTCTGGCACGAACATCCCTCCAAACTCCCCAAAAGCTCCGCGCGATACCTCCATCAATATCCCTCCAAATTTAATGATTTATCGTTAGTTCGGCCTTTCCCGGCGCCTGCGGCCGATTTTTATGTTCCCGAACAATTTTTTCATTTTGTCATGGTCTTTTTTGCCGGGCGCGCCGGGGTATTCCACGCCGGAGTTTACGTCTACAGCGCGGCAGCCAAGGCGCGACGCCCGGCGCGCGTTTTCGGGGTTTATCCCGCCGGCGGCGATTATCCTGGATTTGTCGGGGCAATCGTTCAGGAGGGACCAATCGAAGCTTACCCCGGCGCCGCCGCGCAAATTGCCCGCGTGCGCGTCCAGGAGGACGCAGTCCGCGCCGTACCCATCCGTGTCCGGCAGTCTGTCCCTGACTCGGAGAGCCTTCCATATCTCGCATCGGGCCGGCAGCTCCCTTCGCAGCATCGCTATGTCCTCGCCGGTCTCCTCGCCGTGAAGCTGAACGGCCGCGAGGTTCATGCCGGCCGCGAGCCTGACGATCCTGCTCTTGTCCTCGTTCACGAATACTCCGACGAGCGGCGGCGCGGACGCTCGGGATATCTCCAGCGCAAGCGCCTCGTCGATTTTTCGCGGGGATTCCGCCGCGAATATGACGCCGCCGAACGACGCCCCGCGCAGAAAGGCTTCAGCAGCGTCCTCCGGAGACGAAAGGCCGCATATCTTGACGGCGCCGTATAGGAGCCCGCGAACGGCGAGATCGATCCTCGGGGCTTTCATGAGCATGCCGCCGACCAAAAAGGCGTCGGCGCGGCCCTCCATATTGAGGACATCCTCACGCGAACCTATCCCCGATTCGCAGACGAGCGTTCTGTCCGAGGGGACCCTGTCCGCCAGCTTGGACGCCGTGTTAATGTCGACCTCGAGCGTTCTGAGATTCCTGTTGTTGATTCCGATTATGGGGGCGCCGAGCGCGACGGCTCTTTCGAGTTCGTCTTCCCCGTGAACCTCGGTCAGCGCGTCCATCGAGAGCCTTCCCGCCTCGTTTGCGCAGGCCGTGTACGTCTCGTCGTCGAGCACGGAGAGCATCAGGAGGACAGCGTCCGCTCCGTGGACGCGGGCTTCGGAGACCTGATACGGGTTTATCACGAAATCCTTGCACAGGATCGGCTGATCGAGCGCCGCGCGCGCTCTTTCGAGATATTCGAAGCTTCCCTGGAAGAAGGGCTCGTCTACGAGCACGGAGACCGCGTCTGCAAAACCGGCGTATGCGCCGGCAATCTCGTCTATGTCGAAATTCGCTCTGATGAGCCCCGACGGGGAGGCCTTCTTGCACTCCAGAATGAAGCAGGCGCTGTCCTTTTCGAGCGCGTCGCGGAAGCGGCGAGCCGAGGGAACGGCCCGTTCCCTCAGGGATTCGAAGGGCTCTTTCTCCATTCGCCTCGCGACGTCCGCTTTTTTGCGGGCCAGGATATCGTCAAGCGCTGACACGGCTCTCTTCCTCGCTTGCCGGTTCTCCCACGTTCGAGAGCTTTGCGAACCTTTCGAGCCGCCGAAGCGCATTGCCGCTCTCAAGGACGCTCATCGCGAGCCCGAACCCGTCCCGGTAATCGGCGGTCACGCCGGCGAGCGTGAGCAGAGCCGACGCGTTCACCGAGATCGCGGCGGCGTGAGCCTCGTCGCCCCTTCCGCCGAGAACCGATCTTATGGCCGCTTCGTTCTCCTTCGGCGCGCCTCCGACTATGGAGGACAGCGGAAACTCCCTCACACCGAAGTCCGCCGGAGTGAAGCGCCTCTCGATTATCTCGCCTCCTGTCAGCTCTGACGCGTTTGTCCGGCCATGTACGGCTATCTCGTCGAGGCCCAGCCCGTTCACGACTAGCGCCTTCTCGCAGCCGAGTATCCTCAGTGTCTCCGCGACCACGGCGCACAGCGAGGCGTCGTAGACGCCGACCAGCATGACCGGCGGGCGCGCCGGATTGATGAGGGGTCCCAGGACGTTGAACATCGTCCTCGTGGCGAGCGCCTTGCGAACGGGCATGGCGTGCTTTATGCCGCTGTGGTAGTGCGGCGCGTACAGGAATGTCACCCGCAGCTCGTCCAGCATCTTTCTCGCCGTGACTGGAGACATGTCGAGCTTTACCCCGAACTGTTCGAGCAGGTCCGCCGCGCCGCACCGCGACGACACGGAGCGGTTGCCGTGTTTTGCGACGGGCAGCCCGGCCTCCGCCGCTACGAAGGTCACGGCGCTCGATATATTGATCGTGTTTGCCCCGTCTCCGCCGGTCCCAACGATATCGGCGAACACGTAGTCCGGCCTCGGGAAGGCGCGCGCGCCCTCTCGCAGCGCCTGAGCCGCCCCCGCTATCTCCTCCGCCGTCTCCCCCCGAAGCTTGAGAGCGACGAGGAGGGCGGCTATCTCGACGTCCGACAGCTCCCCCCGTATAACGGCGTCGAATAGTCTCGCGCTCTCGCTCCTCTCCAGTTTCTCGCCGGACATCAGTTTGTTGAGCTCCTTCTCCATTCTAAACATCTCCTTCATAATAGATTAGTGATAAAAAATTGCGAGGGGTCCTCTTGTAAAAGAGAGCCCCTCGCGTTGGACCAGCGATATCAAAAAGGGCTCCGGGGGATTTTTTCTGCACCCTCGGAGCCCTAAACTAAAAAAACAGGCGTTATCCTCGGGCGATGGCTACTGCCACCACCAAAGGCCGTTATTCATCGAAGAAGTATTGACGCTTCCGAAATTTACCTCGCTCACACTGCCACCCGCTCTGTCCGTTTATTACCGCATGACGAAGTCTAGCACGACCGGACCGATCTGACAAGGACCGCGGCGCGTTATATGTCGATCTCGGCGCCGATTCCTCTGGACAGGGCGTTTTTATATACCACATGCGCGGCGACAACGTCTAAAACCGCGTAACCGACCGTCTTCAGGACCGTGATCTCGTCGTCGGACGTCCTGCCGGGCAGCTTGCCCGCCAGGACGTCTCCGATCTCTCCGGCGATGTTTTTTAAATCATACAGGCCGGATGCGGCCGGGATCAGGAAGTCGCCGGCTTCAGCCAGCACGGCTTCCATGTTGTCGACGAAAACGCGGGCGCGATTCAGGAGTTTCTCGTCCAGCTCCCTTGCCGCCGGCAGAAACGAGCCAACGCCGTTTACGTGGGCGCCGGGGGTAATTTTCCCGCC
>JAISQP010000087.1 GCA_031274115.1 Synergistaceae bacterium | reverse complement strand
CAAGCGGACACGCGTTCAGCACCGTTCAGGAACTTGCCGCGGCCGCGGCTGAAAAGGGGCTCGAGATGATAGCAGTCACGGATCACGGACCTGCTAGGGAGGGCGCGCCCATTTTGATGTATTTTTCAGCCATGATGATGCTGCCCGAGACTATATCGGGCGTTAAGATCCTTCGCGGAGTGGAGGCGAATATCATCGATTACGACGGGAACCTGGACTTGCCGGAAAGCAGCTTGAGCCGTCTCGATTTTGTGATGGCTGGCTTTCACGATGTAGTGCTGCCGCCATGCGGCGACATCGGGATAAACACGAGGGCAATGCAAAATGCAATCGCAAACCCGTTCGTGGACGCGATCTCGCACCCAGGCAACCCTGTCTTCCAGATCGACATACCGACCGTGGTAAACACGGCCAGAGAACACGGCAAACTGCTCGAGATTAACGACAACTCAATAAGCGTCCGCGCCGGAAGCCAGGAAAATTGCCGTCAAATCGCGGAGGCGTGTAAGGAGGCGCAACACCCGGTAACCTGCGGAAGCGATGCCCATGTCAGTTTCCACGTCGGCGCATTCTCCAACTGTATACGGATTCTCGAGAGCATAAACTTTCCAGAAGAATTAGTTCTCAACACCTCCGCCGCGAAATTGACCGAATTTTTGGGACGTATCAGAAAACGAGGCTGTGTCAGCCCTAAAAGATAATACCGCAAGTTTGTATATCCGGGGCGCTCGATGCTCGTGTTTCATAATATGGGTTTTCATCTTTGTCAACACGGGCGTGTTCGAGACGGCGGCCCGCATGTATTCTCTCCTGTCCCATCCGGACATTTTCCCTGACGACTTATGAGCGGACATTATCGCAGACGATCGACACGGGGAGCGGGGTAACATGGCGCGCTGTGAGATTATGTGCTATTCTATTTCAACATGAGGGGAGGCGGCGTCATGTTTTTGCAGGGCATATCTTCACGACGAATAGGCGCGGTATTTTTTCTGTCAATTTTCCTCCTATTCCAATTCTCCGCGCTCACGACATCCCTTCGTCGGTCATACCCCGCCCTTTCCCCATCCGGGCTGAATACTTTCGTTTTCGTTATGGAAATTGCTAACAACGGAATGGATGCGGTTTTGGAGCAATTTCGCCTGCGCGATCGCGGCGAAAACGCTTGTATGGTATACCTGTCTCCCAGAATCGCGGCAAGGGGCCTTGCAGGAGATTCTCCGTGCGAGGCAAGGCCGCTGCGTTTTACGACGATGGGGGGTACAATCTCCGCGCCGCCTTTCCGAATGGCATCGAGGAAATAGAGATTATTCACGAGCTCTGCCGCAAGCAACTCCCTTACGCTAAACAACTTTGAGGAAACGCTGAAAAAATAACGCAAACGATGTTTTATCGTTTGCGTATGCCGAGGCCGAGGTCTCGATATATCAGCCTTCCCTTAAAAACAAACAGCTCCGTAAAATCAGCGCGATGAATATTCGTCGCAAAAATTTGACGGATTTTTCACGAGGAGGGATGACATGCCTCTTTTGCACGTAGGGCTGGACGTCGGTTCCACGACGGCCAAAGTGGTCGTCCTGAACGGCGACGACCAAATTATCCACAGCCATTATTGCAGACACTTCGCGGATATTCAATCGACTGTCCGCGACCTTATGAGCGAAATTCGAGATAACTGCCAGGATTCGATGATAACAATGGCGGTGGCTGGGTCAGGCGCGCTCGGGCTCGCTGAAGGCATACAGGCGCCATTCTTCCAGGAGCTGATCGCGTGTTCCGCCAGCATCGGGCGCTACCTCCCGAACGTTGACGTTTGTATCGAGCTGGGGGGCGAGGACGCCAAGCTGACGTTTTTCGACCCTACAGGCATCGATCAGAGGATGAACGAGACCTGCGCCGGCGGCACCGGCGCCTTCCTCGACCAGATGGCGGCGCTGCTGGGGACTGACGCGGCAGGCTTGAACGAGCTGGCCAAGAGTCACAGCGCGATATACCCAATCGCGTCGCGCTGCGGAGTGTTCGCGAAGACAGATATACAGCCGCTCCTAAACGACGGCGCGGCAAGATCGGACATAGCGGCGTCGATCTTCCAGGCGATCGTGAACCAGACCATCAGCGGCCTTGCGTGCGGAAGGAGGATCGCCGGCAACGTCGCGTTTCTCGGAGGGCCTCTTTACTTCCTCCCGGAACTGCGCTCGCGCTTCGCCAAGACGCTCGGTCTCTCACCGGAGCAGTGTATTTTCCCGGAGAACCCTCACCTCTTTGTCGCCATCGGCGCGGCGATATTGGGCAAGAAGAACGGCGCGGTAGATATGCTGGAGCTTCACGAAAAGGCGGTCCGCTTTTTTTCATCCGGCAGACAGGAGTCAATAAACGTCCTTCCCGCGCTGTTCGGCGACGACGGGGAAAGGGAGGCTTTCAAGCGGAGGCGCTCGCCAAGCGGCGTGAGAAGGGTCGATATAGGAGATTACGAGGGCGACGCGTTCCTCGGGATAGACGTGGGCTCGACCACGATAAAGACCGCGCTCGTCGGACAAAACGGCGAGCTGCTCTTTTCGCGCTACTGCGCCGCTGGCGGCGGCGAGCCCTTGCAAACCGTCCGCGAGACGCTGCTCGATCTTTATTCTGTCATGCCTGAGGGCGTCCGGATTTGCAGAAGCGGCGTCACCGGATACGGAGAAAAACTTGTTCAGGCGGCGCTCGGAGTGGACATCGGCGAGGTCGAGACGGTCGCTCACGCCCGCGCCGCGGAGTTTGTCCTGCCAGGCGTCGATTTCGTGATAGACATAGGCGGCCAGGACATGAAGTGTCTGGGTATCCAAAACGGCGTAGTGCGGAGGGTTTTTTTGAACGAGGCTTGCTCTTCCGGCTGCGGATCGTTCCTTCAGAGCTTCGCCGAGTCGCTGGGAATGAGCGTCGAAGAGTTCGCGCTTGCCGCTGAGAAGTCGACTATGCCGGTTGACCTGGGCTCGCGCTGCACTGTATTCATGACCTCGCGGGTGAGACAGGCGCAGAAGGAGGGCGCCAGCGTGAGGGACATTTCAGCCGGGCTCGCGTATTCCGTGGTGCGCAACGCTCTCTATAAAGTGCTCAAACTGCGCGATGCGAACGAGATGGGAAACCGCATCGTGGTACAGGGCGGCGCTTTTAAGAACGACGCCCTTCTCCGCGCGTTCGAGCTGGCGACGGGGCGCGAGGTCGCGCGCCCGGAGATTCCGGAGCTGATGGGGGCCTTCGGCGCCGCGCTGCTGGCCCGCGACGCCTACTCTGCGCTTGGAGAAAACGAGAAGACGCCGGGCGCGCTCCTCGGCAAGGACGAGCTGGAGGAGCTGCGCACAAAGACGTCGACAGGCCGCTGCGGAGGATGCGGCAACAGGTGCATACTGACCCGCACGTTCTTCGGCGGCGGGAGGAGCTATGTCAGCGGCAGCCGCTGCGAGCGGGGCGCGTCCGACGGCAAAAGGACAACCGCCAAGGACTCCCCTCCGAATATCTTCGAGCGCAAGTACAACAGGCTCTTCGGCCGATACGAGCCTCTTTCGGCCGAAGACGCGAAGAGGGGCGTCATCGGAATACCTCGGGTCCTCAACATGTACGAGAACTATCCGCTATGGTTTACGCTCTTCACTGAGCTCGGCTTCAGGGTGGAGCTTTCGGGAGCGACGCCGGACGAAAACCTCGGGATAAACACCATTCCCTCCCAGACCGTCTGCTATCCCGCGAAACTCGCCCATAGACACATATCCGACCTCCTGCGCCGGGGAGTAAACAGAATATTTTACCCGGTGATCCTCAAGGAGAGGAAGGAGTTCACTGACGCGCATCAACACTTCAACTGTCCTGTTATAACCGGCTATCCCGACGTCGTCTATCTCAACATCGAGGAGCTGCGCGGGAACGGGGTGACATTCATGCGCCCTCCTCTGCCGATAGACTCCAAAAAGAGTATGCTGCCGGCGCTTGCCCGGCTGCTTGCGCCGTTCGGCGCCGCGAAGCCGGAGATAAAGAAAGCCCTCGATCTCGCTTACGCCGAGATGGAGTCGTTCCGGCTGGACATAGCGAACTACGGGCGCGAGGCCATGACGTGGATTGAGGAGAACGGCGCCATTGGGATTGTCCTCGCCGGCCACCCGTACCACCTTGACCCGGAGGTTAACCACGGCATCCCGGAGCTGATCAACAGCTTCGGCGTGGCTGTGCTCACCGAGGACTCCGTCTGCGGGTTGGAGGAGGTCGGAGGAGCGGGCCCTCTTTACGTCGTGGACCAGTGGAGCTATCACTCGCGCATCTACAGAGCGGCCGCGGTCGTCGCGAAACACCCGGAATTCCGAAACGTGCAGATGGTTCAACTCAACTCCTTCGGCTGCGGGCTGGACGCCATCAGCTCGGATCAGGCCGCGGCTCTGCTGGAGGGATGCGGCAAACCGCACACGCTCATAAAGATCGACGAAGGCAAAAACAACGGCGCGGTGAGAATAAGAATCAGGTCGCTTCTGGCGGCAGCCCGCATGGGAAAGGCGCTGGAGGCAAAACCCATAGCGCCGGGACGGGCGCGCGCGGCCCGTAAAGACGCTCCAAACGCCGGATCGCAGCGCACTATACTCTGTCCCCCGCTGTCTTT
>JAISQP010000049.1 GCA_031274115.1 Synergistaceae bacterium | reverse complement strand
AAAATCGCTTTGGCCTGCTCGCTCTGCCGCGCGTCATCATGGCTGTAATAGCGAAGAAAAACATTGCTGTCGATAAAATATTTCGGCATTTATCCGCGCTCCATAATTTGCAGCCCCATTTCGGGAGTCAGCAAATCCTCTTCATCATCGGGAATATGCACACCCGGAAATTTCAGCCTCGAATATACCAATCAGTCGTGCTATATAAACTCAACAATTGTGCCTCGATGTGCTAGGATATTAAGACAAACAAGGAAGTATTTCCCTAAATACGGGAGGGATGGGTTTGTCCAGAAAAAAGCAGACTGAAGACCCTGAGAAGGGGCTCAAGATAATGCTGCGCTCCACTGGCCTTAAGGTGACACCGGTCAGGCTCTGTATTCTGGAGCTTCTCGCCAAGACCGGCCGCCCTATGGCGCACTCGGAAGTCCAGACCGCTATGCCGGAACTCGACCGCGTCACGATCTACAGGACACTCGCGTCCTTCGTCGACGCCGGCATAGCCCATCAAGTTCAGGGCCTGGACGGCATGTGGCGCTTCTGCGCCCATAATGCCGGGCTCGGCGGTTGTCCCGGAAATCATCCGCACTTCCTCTGTACATCCTGCGGCAGGATGATCTGCCTCCTCGACCAGCAGATGCCGCGGGTAGACGTCCCGGACGGACACTGGGTGAACGGCAAACAGTTCGTCGCGTACGGAATATGCTCTGAATGCGCCGCTTCAAAACAAGTCCGCATTAGCCGCGGGGAGGATGAGGAACGAGATGAAGATGACCCAGATAACTCTGGAAGAGGCGATAGGCAAGCCTCTGGCCCACGACCTGACGAAAATTGACACAAAAAACCACAAAAAAGGCGCGCGATTCAAAAAAGGCCAGATAGTGACGCGGGACGATCTTCCGATACTGCGCGAAATGGGCAAAGAGCATCTTTCGGTTTTAGAGCTCGCGCCAAACGAGATGCACGAGGACGACGCGGCGTCCGCCCTCTGCGGCGCGATCCTCGGAAAGAACTGCGTTGCTGCGCCCCCTGACGAGGGAAGGATAACCATCGCCGCCAACCGCGACGGATTGCTCTCGTATGACCCACAGTCAGTACACAGAATCAACGAGGACCCCGACTGGGTTCTCGCCACGCTGCCGCCGTATAGACAGGTGCGAGGCGGGGAGCCGGTCGCCGGTTTCAGGATACGGCCGCTCGTCATGGAGCGTCACAGGGTCGAGCGAGCCGTGAGCACGGCTTCGCGGATCGACGTTCTGCCGTTCAGCCCACTCAGGGCCGGACTTGTCACTACCGGCAGGGAACTCGCCGAGGGGCGCGTCGAAGACGCTTTCGGGGACAAATTCAGGAAGAAGATCTCGGTTTTCGGCGGAACCATGATCGGGCAGCGATTCACCACGGACGACTCCGAGTTAATAGCCGGGGCGATCAGGGATTTTTTGTCGGAAGGCGCCCAGTTGATCGTCTGCACCGGAGGAATGAGCGTCGACGCGGACGACCGCACGCCTGGCGGAATAGCGCTCGTGTCGAAAAAAATTGCTTTCAGAGGGGTTCCAATACTCCCCGGAGCGATGCTGATGCTGGGATGGGCTGCATCGCCCTCCGGGGACGTCCCGATACTGGGCGCCCCAGCCTGCGTGGTTCACGATGAAAGGACATCGCTCGACCGTGTGCTGCCGTTTATCTTCGCCGGAGAGGACCCCGCTCCGTTCGTGAGGCAGTGGGGAGTAGGCGGACTTTGCGAAGGCTGCGAGCAGTGCCGCTGGCCAAACTGCGCCTTCTCGTCGAGCCGTTGAGCGATCAGGCCTATTCCTGCAACTGTTCAGATGAAAAAAAATTCCGGACATAAGATAACGGGGCTGATTCTCGCGGGCGGATTGGCTGAGCGCATGGGGGAGTGCAAGGCGTTGCTCCCCATCGGGGGAACGAGCGCTCTTGAAATTATCACTGGGCGTTTGAGGGATTCGGGAGTAATCAAGTTTATAGTCGTCACGGGCGGGCATGAGGAAACTGTGCGGAGCGAAGCGCTGAGGCTCGATTGCGGGACGGTTCACAATCCGGCGTTCAAGTCTGGGATGTACAGCAGCGTACTTGCGGGAGTGAAGGCGCTCGAAGGCGACTCGGAGGCATTTTTCCTTCTCCCGGCGGACATCCCTCTCGTGAAGGCTTCCACCTACAAGACGTTGATTGACGCGTTCTACGAGAGCTATGAGAGCCCAAACGTCGTCTACCCGACATTTGGCGGAACGCGAGGGCACCCTCCTCTCATCGGACGGGAGATAATCCCTAATATCCTGAACTGGCGCGGACCGCTCGGGTTGCAGGGGGTTCTGGAGCAATACGCCAGGAGCGTCGAGGTCCCCACCGGAGATCGTTCTATTCTTCTCGACATGGACACTCCGGAGGACTACGAAAAATTAAAGCGTTACGCGGTCACCGAAAAAGTCCCGGACCCGGAGGAGTGCGGGGAGCTGCTCGGGATTGCCGGAACTCCCAACAAGGTAACAAGACACATGAAGGTCGTGGCCGAGTGCGCTTCGCGCGTCGCGGACGCGCTTATCGAAAAGGGTTCGAAGCTGGACAGGGAGCTTCTCCGAGCGGCGTGTCTGCTTCACGACATCGCGAAGGGCGAGAAGGAGCACGAGGCAAGGGGGGCAAAATGGCTGAACGACAGGGGGTACTCGAAGGTGGCGAAGCTCGTGGCGTCCCACAAGGACCTGCCTGAAAGAAAAAAGATTGGAGAGGCCGAGATACTCTACCTCTCCGACAAGATAACGGACGGCGAGACCGTCTCCACTCTAAAAAACCGGATATCCAGGATGGAGGAGAGATTCGCCCCCGGCAGCGAAGCCCTCTATGCGGCTCGCCGGAGGATTAAACAGGCCTCGGAAATTCAGAAAAAGATCGAAAAAATCACCGGCAGCCCGTTGGAGAGCCTGCTGGAGTGAACGGTGAAAGAGGGGTAAGAAGATGGAAGAGATAAAAAACGAAATATTGCGGGCAATCGGGCAGAAAAGGGCGACTAAATGCCAGGGAACAAACAATCTTCGCATAATCACCCTTGATATGGAGGGGAAAGAACTATCCGACGGGGATGGAGAGAAATTAGCGAATTGGCTCGAGTCACTGGGATATACTGCTAACTGGACAACCAGTCCAAAACCGTCTTTATCCATAGGTTACTCGGAGTGATAATCATCCGCTCCTCGTCATCTGCACGACTCAGAACAGACGCCGTCATCGTTTGCAAACGGCGGTTTAGATGACCGAAATAGTTTATGATACACGCTTTGATGTTCGCAGGCGCTTTGAGATATCGCCGGCGAGCATGGCCGCCACCACGAGGAGGGGGGACAGGGCGACGAGGCAGAGGGCGCGCTCCAGGCCTATTCTGTCGCCAAGCGCCCCGATTGGAGACGCGACCATATTCGCGACGCCCCACGAGATGCCCATTACGAGCGAGCTGGCCGTGCTTCGCGACTCCGGAACGTACTCCTGGGCCATGGCGAGCGTCACCGGGCTTGTGGCCGAAAT
>JAISQP010000036.1 GCA_031274115.1 Synergistaceae bacterium | reverse complement strand
GCACCTTGGCGTTCAGGACGTTATGCGGGATTTTGCGGGCTTTCAAAAGCCTGCTCATCCGTTCGGAGTTCTCTATGGAGCTTGTGCCGACGAGTACCGGCTGACCGTTTTTATGGCTCTCGCCGATCTCGTCGGCGGCGGCGTTAAACTTTTCCTGCTTCGTCCGGAAGATCATGTCGGCGTTGTCGTTTCTTATCATGGGGAGGTGGGGGGGTATCGTCACGACGTCGAGGCCGTAAATTTCCCGAAACTCCTCCGCCTCAGTGAGCGCTGTGCCCGTCATCCCCGAGAGTTTCCTGTACAGCCTGAAATAGTTTTGAAGGGTTATGGTCGCGAGCGTCTGGTTTTCCTTGCCGATCCGGACCCGTTCCTTTGCCTCTATCGCCTGGTGCAGGCCTTCGGAGTAACGCCTTCCTATCATTGGGCGTCCCGTGAACTCGTCGATAATGACGACCTCCCCGGCGCTTACGACGTAGTGAATGTCGCGCTGGAAGAGATGGTAGGCTTTGAGCGCCTGCGTAATCTTATGGGCAAGCTCGGTGTTCGCGTAGTCTGTGAACAGCTCGGGAAGGTTCAGGAGTTTTTCGCAGTGGGCTATGCCATCCTCCGTGAGGGCGATGTTCCGCTCCTTCTCGTCCACCTCGAAGTCGATCCCCTTGCGCAGCGATCTCGCCACGGAGTCCGCGTTCCTGTACGGCTCGATGTTGTCCTCCGAGGGGCCGGAGATTATGAGCGGCGTGCGGGCTTCGTCTATCAGAATGGAGTCCACCTCGTCGACTATGCAGAAGTTGTGTCCTCGCTGCACCTGGTGATCTGTCGAGTGGGCCATGTTGTCGCGCAGATAATCGATGCCGAATTCGCTGTTAGTGCAGTAAGTGATGTCTGTTCTGTACGCCGCGAACCGATCAGCGGTTTCCATAAACGGGTATATCACTCCGACAGTGAGCCCCATCCCGTTGTAGATGGGCGACATCCACTCCGCGTCGCGCTTCGCCAGGTAGTCGTTCACGGTGACGACGTGGACGCCCTTTCCGTCCATCGCGTTCAGCACGACCGCGAGCGTGGCGACTAAAGTCTTGCCCTCGCCGGTTTTCATCTCGGCGATCTTGCGTTCGTGGAGGGCAATGCCCCCGATGAGCTGTTCGTCGAAGTGAGACATGCCGAGCGTTCGCCGCGAGACCTCGCGTACGCGGGCGAAGACCTCAGGCAGGATGTTGTCGAGCGTCTCCCCCTCTTCGAGCCTTCCTCTGAAAAAAACGGCCGACTCCCTCAATTCGTCGTCCGAGAGAGCCTTCACTTTGTCCCGCAAAACCGATATGCCGCTTACCCTGTCCCTGTACCTGGCAATCATTCTATCGTTGGGGTCGAGCCCCAAGGCCTTCAACAAGCCCTTGAACATCTTTATGCGCCTCCATGCCGCCGGTGAAAATACCGACCGAAAAATATTCTACCACACTAAATATGAGTCGTATTCTTAATTACGCGTCAAATGGCCGTTTTGACGCCCCGCAATAACGGGAACCAGAGGCTTCCCAAGAAATCCCAAAAAATAAACGACTTTCTTCATTCATTCAATAAGTGTATAATAAATATCGATGACGGCGCGGGGATATGAAGGAAGCGCTGATTAAATCGCTGAAACGACATGCTGCCGTTTGCGAATACAGAGACCATCGGGTTTTAATCTTTACCCTTCAGGCCTCTGACAATAAATCAGCCTTCATAACATGGGAGACCTCGCGCGAGTTTAAAGAAACGGCGCGGACGATGAATTGGAATTATTAAAGATGATTTACTGTGAGGAGGCATTGTGCCGAGATGCGTTCGATCGTAGCTGTAACTTATGAACTGGATGACGTAGAAGGGGCTGTGCGTGAGCTGTGGGAGCAGGTGAAGGATCAGCCGCTGGGGAAGAACAGCTTCGGTTTTGTGTTCTGCGACGCGGAGACGCCGCATGACGAATTCATGAAGGAGGCGAAGGCGCGGTTTCCGTTCGAGCTGGCCGGCTGTACGAGCATAGCTAACTTCGACACGGACAGCGGAACTCAGATGATGTCGGCGACTTTGCTCGTCCTTACCGGTGACGACGTGTTCTTCTCCTCGGCTCTGACAAATACCCTGACGAGGGAAAACCTGGCCCCCGAACTCCGTCTGGCCTATGAAAGGGCTTCTGAGGCGCTTGTGGGAGGCGCGAAGATGCTGTTTCTCATTCCGCCCTTCAACGAATCGACGCCGCTCGACAACTACGTCAGCATCCTGAGCGAATGTTCGGGAGATATCCCGATCTTCGGAGGCTTGCCGTCGTCGAATATCGCGGACAGCGACATACTGATGTACGCGGATGGACGGTCTTTTA
Source organism: Synergistaceae bacterium (assembly GCA_031274115.1). The sequence continues at coordinate 3,056 of JAISQP010000036.1, read as the reverse complement.
TGGACCGGGCCGCTGTGGTGCTTATGGGCGGTAACGTCCGCCCGCTCTTTTCCGTTCAGAATATCCTGAGTTCGTTCAGCCGGATGAATCATACGATAACCCGAGCGGAGGAAAACGTCGTCTACAAGGTGGACGACATGCCGTTCGCCGATTATCTGAGGAACGCCGGGCTCTCTGTGGACGAGCTGATCGCCCAGAAGGATCTTGCCGTGTACGTCTCGACGCCGCTTTTGGTCAACCTCAACGTGAACGATATAGACGACGGCATTCCCGTGGTGCGCACCATAAAGAAGCTGAACCCCTCCGACGGATCGGGGGTCCTCTTCGGTTCGATATCGAACCAGTCGAAGATCTCTCTGGCGTCCATGAGACGGAATGACATACAGAAATCAGTAAAGGCCCTGATGGAGGATATCCTGAAAAAAATAAACGAAGCTTCCGGCGGCTATCAGTATTCAACGCTATTTTGCGTCTCCTGCGGCGGAAGGTACATGGTTATGGCCGACGACAAGGATCTCGAGGGCGACGTTTTGATTTCCCATCTGCCCGAGGGCGTGAAACTCGCGGGTTTTTACGCTTACGGCGAAATTTGTCCCACTGTCATAGATAACGGCAAGGCCTTGAACAGGGTCCATAACGAATCGATCGTTATCTGCGCTATGTAATGGAAACCGACTGATATGCAACCTGGGTCTGAAGAGCGGGACTCCGAACTGCTGGGCGAATTCAAAAAGCTCCAATCGGAGTACAGCCGCCTCGATCGCCGGTTTCGCAGATTGGAGAGCGATTATAAGCGAGTCGGCATCATGTACAAGAACGCCGAACAGTTGCGGGACGTCAACGAGGCGGAGAAAGACCTTCAGTATTTTTTCAATCGCCTTTTGCTTCAAGCCTGCGCGGACGTAATCTTCGTGCTGAATACGGACTTGGAGGTCGTTCTGGCGACGGACGCCATGATGGAGTTCCTGGACCTTCCGGAGCTGGAACAGATAATGAACCACCCGATCGAATCCCTGCTGGCCGCGAAGATATCGGCTGAACAGCTTTCAAACCTGATGCGCCAATGCCGGGGCGTTCTGGAGGATTACGCTCCCCGCAGTTTCAGGCAGCAGATGTTCTTAGCGGACAAGGATGATTTTATCGCGGACTTCGACATATCCCCCGCCATAGACAAAAAAGGCGGGCTGCACGGGCTGGTCCTGGTCATTCATGATGTCACGGAGCTCTTTGCCGCAAAGGAGAAGGCGGAGATCGCCTCGACCATGAAGAGCACTTTCCTGGCGAATATGAGCCACGAGATACGCACTCCGATGAACGCGATAAAGGGAATGAGCGACCTCCTTATGAACACCGGCCTGGACGCCGTTCAGCGCGGCTATGCTCAGAACCTTTCGAGGGCTTCGGACGCCTTGCTTACGATAATCAACGATATCCTCGATTTCTCGAAAATCGAGGCGGATAAAATGGAGATCGTGCCCGTTCAGTACGATCTGGCCACCCTTCTGGCCGATGTATGCGGCATGATCGCCATGAGGGCGGATCAGAAGGGGCTCCACTTTTACGCCGACGTCGATCCCTCCATACCGCGCCGCTTGACGGGCGACGACGTAAGGATCAAGCAAGTACTTCTGAATTTGCTGAGCAACGCCGTAAAGTTCACCAGCAAAGGTTTCGTGAAGCTCTCGGTATCGGCGGATAGAAACCGGGACGGCTCGCTTTCCCTGTCCTTCGTCGTTAAGGACACCGGCGCCGGGATACAAGCGAAAGACGTGCCGCGTCTCTTCGACGCGTTTTCACAGATGGACGTCAATAAGCACAGGGGTATTCAAGGCACCGGTCTCGGCCTTGCGATAAGCCGCCGGCTCTCTGAACTCATGGGAGGGGAGATCGAACTCGAAAGCGAGTACGGCAAAGGCACGACTTTCACCTGCGTAATATCGCAAACCGCGGATTCCGACGAACCACTGGCCTTCGTCCAGAACGCCGAACATAAGAAGGTCTTGACCCTTGTTCACGGAACGCTGAAAGAGGACCTCTCATCGATATTGGATAGGCTCGGGGTGACGTATCACGCCTGCCTCGACGCGGCGGAAGCCATGGACGCGCTCGACAGGGCTCCGGCGGGGGAATATTCACACTTCATCTATCAACAGGAGTTATGCCGGGAGATTTCTCTTTCGTCGGTAGACGCCGGATGGACCGCCTTTATCTCGATCAGGGATTATGCCGATTCCGGGCAGAGTTGCGACACTCAGGCAATAGACTCCCTCTTTCAGCCGCTCCTGGTCGCCTCTGTAGCAAAGATCCTCAACTCGACCTGCGATGGGGACGAAGACTATATGAGCGAGCCCCGCCTTGGAAATTTCCGTGTCGACGGCGCCGACATTCTCGTGATTGACGACAACGATATCAATCTTCTCGTGGCGAGCGAGATTCTAAAACAGTACGGAATCACGGCCGATACCGCGCAAAGCGGCGCCGACGCGCTGAAGATGACTGAGAAGAAGAAGTACGACCTCATCTTTATGGATCACATGATGCCTGGGATGGATGGCATAGAAACGTCGGAGAGAATTCGGGCGAATGACGACTGGAGGGCGAAAGTCCCAATAGTGGCGCTTACCGCGAACGCGATAGTCGGGATGATGGACGCGTTTTTGAGCCACGGAATGAACGACTTTATCAGCAAGCCCATCGAGATAGACAAGCTGAACCAGGTTCTTCTAAAATGGCTCCCCGCGGAAAAAATATCAGCGCTCTCCTCGTGAATTGCCGTTTTCCAGAAGCGCGTCAACCGCGGTTTGTGGTTATCGCCGGCCGCTCTTGTCTATCTGGGAATCGTATTTATTCAGAATAGCCTTCGCCTCGGCCGGGAGTGACGAGAGCACGCGTTTCCTGTGCAAAACTCCTATCTCGCTCCTCGTGAGACCCCTGTTTTGTTTCAGCTCGGACGACCAGCCGATTTTTTTCTGGTCGAAATACACGTCGAAGTCCACCACGCGCCTCCCGTCGTCGTCGTACTCGAGCGCCAAAGCTATCCTCTTTACATCCTGCGC